>JBLHJZ010000203.1:0-7818 GCA_047619515.1 Saprospiraceae bacterium
AAATGGATTTCAGAACCATAAGCATTGAATACTTCAATCGGCATCACATAAAAAACCTGTAATTCCTGAATATATAAAATAGCAAAATCCTGATCCTTATAATTTGAACGGACCATCGTTCTCCTGTTTGTTTTTGTCCGACGATTATCAACTACATAATTTTTCTTTTGCTCATCATACCAGGCACTTTTTACCTGAATCTTAATCAAGCAATTTCCAATATCAAGTACATAATCATAAGATAATCGATCACCGATTGGGCGGAGCACTTCCCATTCTCGCTTTAAGGCTTCCAAAATTACTGCTTGTTCTGCGATATCGCCTTTGAGTTTTGTATCTGTAGGGTTCATTTTTGAGCGTTGATTTTGTAGTGTATATGGGGATCAGTCTCCTGGCTACTTCATCATTGAAAGTGCAACGAACTAATTGCAATCAAATAAAAAGGAGACAATTCGTGTCATCACGAATTGTCTCCTGCTTGTTGCTAATGTAAGATAAGCAAAATGAATGGGATTAAAACAAAAAAAGCCCGTCTTTCGACGAGCTTTTTTTTCTGTAGCGGAGGCAGGACTTGAACCTACGACCTTCGGGTTATGCGTACCAACTACAGCTTTCGCTGCTTCCAGTAAGATACTGGAATTTGTGGTCTGGACTTTCTCTTCATCCTTTCCCCTAAGGGAGATGGGATGTCCGCCGTTAAGTCTCTACACCTTCCCTGATGTTACCATCAGGACTTGGCTCGGGATTACCGCACTACTGGCTTCCCCGAATTTGACGGAAGTCATTCTGGTATTCCTACCAGAATAGCCCAATGAAAATTTTTGATAGAACCTAAATTCGCTGATTTTAAATGGTGCATTCAAAATCATAATTTCAAAAATTTTACAGCTTTTCAATTTGCTGAGCCCGACGAGCTACCAACTGCTCCACTCCGCGATATTGTTCCGAAAACACTGGTTTCTGTACTTCTACAAAGACCCTTTGTGCTAGCGGACTGCAAAAGTACAGAGACACATTCATAAAAACAAATCTTTCTGCTTTTTTTATTCAATGAATACTTTTCCTCTTGTTTTATTAGCTGAATGGGTGTCCAATAGCTCATAAAAGTATATTCCATCTGCCCAGTTTTGTACCGGTATTTTCATCAGCGATTCATTTTTAAAGTTTTTTTCATAAACCAGGCTTCCCTGAGCATTATAAAATAATAACTTCGAATGGGGGATTATAGTAGAAAGTTCCAGGTGGATCAGATCATTGGCGGGGTTTGGATATACTTTGACCGGAAAATTATTCCACGCCAATGGCCGGGTGGCTACCTCATTATCCAGGATGATAATCACCTCAACATCATCGACGTAAAAGCCGTCTTCTTCTACGCCATTATCTGAGACCAGGGAAAAGCGAATCTGGATTTCCTGTCCCAGGTAATCGGATAAATTGATTTGCTCTTTTACCCATTCTGATTGGGTGCCATCATATATAGGCTGTCCTTCCTCTTGGTTGCTGTTGCCAGCTTTGGTATAAAGACCGCATTGTGGTTCGTAAGTGATGCCGCCGTCAATTGAAATACTCACCTGGCTATAGTCCCAGCCTGTTTCGATGTCCCACTTTGCCCAAAAATTAAGGAAGGCACCTTGCGCATCGCTCAGTGAAACCGGGTTGGAAATAATATCAGTTGCACTATTCGGCAAATAATCCCCGAAAGGAGAATCTGTCATACTTGTAGAAGAGGATACGAAATCTTCTGTAGTGGTCGCCCAACTACCTGAAGACCAGTTGTCTAGATTATCAGCGGCATCGCTAAACAAGACTTCTGTGATGCCAAATATCTTGGAGATCGTATCGCGGATTATATAACTTCCATTATCCACAGACAAGACAAATACTAACTCTTCTCCCGACATAATATCATTGACCAAATTAAAAGAAATAAAATCTTCCACCGAACCTTGCGAGGGGATATTGAAATTTTTGGTGTCTCCTACCGCATCGAAATTATCACTTACGGCACTGAGCGTTACTGCAAAATTGCCTCCTTCTAATCCTATATTCGTCAGTTTGAAATTAAAATCCTGCGGATTTATGCTGGAGACAATCGGGGCAGTCAAATCCTCGACCTGCGCATAACTATGTGCCAATAAACCCGTGGACATATTTTGCCCAAGTGCGGATTGGACAATGCCCATAATCTCAGATTCAGGGGGATAAAAACCGCCAAGCCCAAGCTCGGGAGTCATGGCAAAAATAGGAGGTTTGCTAGCATTCTCTCCGAACATCCAGTCATCAGAATTTCCGTTTGCAAAATAGCCAACCGTCTCCAATGCCGTACCTGGAAAGAAATTATTGCCGGCAACCATCTCGTTCGCCAGTATCGGGAATATAGGATCGCCTATCCCGATATTATCATAGCCCCAAGGGTAGATCAATAGGTTGCCATAGGAATGGTAATTGAGAGCGATTTGAAATTCATGCGCATTGCAGAAAGCTTCAGATGCTTGCGTTTCAGGTTCTGAAAACCCGGAAGGGCCTCTATAGGTTGCCGCATCAGGATTAGGCGAAGAGCCATTATCATCAAATCCAAATTCATAACCGTAATTGCGATTCAAATCTACACCGAAAGTGCCATCGCCATTATCTCTCCGGTTTTTTCTCCAATAAATACTACCTCCGTTAAAGTAATTATCTTCATTAAAAATGTAGCCATCTGGATTCAGGCAGGGAACAATATAAAGTTCTGTCTCATTGATCATCGCCTGTACCTGCGGATCACTAGCGTAATTTTCCAGGATGTGCCACATAAAATAAATGAGTCCTGACATACCACCCGGTTCGCGGGCGTGATGCACTGCGGTATATAAAATCTCTGGTTCTGTTTCGTCATCATTGGGATTATCGGAAATTTTTACCCAGTAGATTGGTCGACCCTCATGACTTAGAAAAGTATCGATCGGTGATTTGATCGTGATCAGGTTTGGATACTGGGCGACCATGGCATCGAGGTTGTCCAGCATTTCATCGTAGGTAAAAAATCCGGCGAATGTGCCCAGATCAAAGTTTTCAGGGACTACTAATTCTGGAGAATTATTGCTCTCCCCACAAGGGCCGGGATTTCTAAAACCCCCCGATTGATTGTCATCCTGATGATGATTCCTCACATGATCCGAAAGGTTCTCCATCAATATTTTATAATCAAAACCAGCTTGCCGGATCTGGCCAAGTTCTGTATTTGAAAATACCCCGATAAAATGTTTGTCTTTGGCATATTGACCGTGTTCGACATCAAGGCCAAGGTTTGCCAATTCGGTAATAGACTTGCCATTCAAATCAATTTTTACACTATTGAAAGTCTGGCTATAAAGTCCGGTACATACAAAAATAAGTAGGATAGATAAAATTGGTCTCATGTATTTTATATTTAATTTTCATAAAAATACCTTTTTCATTCCAAAGGCTTATGAGTTTACGCCAAAAATACATCTGTATGAATATATACAGACATTTGAATTTTTAGAGTGGACTCACTTATACTTGGGTCGTATATTTGGCTAAAAGGTAACAGGGATAACTAACATAAGTCAATCAAAGAGCATACTTTTGACAAAAAATAAAAACACTTTATGAAAAAATTACTCTTACTCTCTTTTGCCTGGTTTATTTATCTCGGTTCATCGCTTGCACAAAATTATCAAAGTGCCGAAAGCGCAGAATACGATCCGGTCAATAAACAATGGCTGGTCGCCAATGGTGGTAATATCATTGAAGACGATGGCTATGGTAATCTTAGTTTTTTTCTAGCTGGAAATGCCTCGCACGGCATGGAAGTACTCGGGAATGTGCTTTTTGCGATTGACAATAATGTAATTCGGGCTTATGATCTCGATACCGAAGCCCTCGTGGGAACGCTTACTATTCCAGGGGTTTCTTTTTTAAATGGTATGACAAATGATGGAGTCAGTAATTTGTATGTCACGGATTTTGGTGCGGGAAAAATTTACAAAGTAGATGTCAGCGACTTTAATAACATGACCTACGAAGAGATTGTCAGCAATACCAATAGCACTCCGAATGGCATCGTCTATGATGGGGATAACAATCGCTTGATCTTTGTTAATTGGGGCAGCAATGCGGCTATCAAAGCCGTCGACCTAAACGATAATACCGTGTCCACTATCCTCACTACCAACCTTCAAAATATCGATGGTATTGATGAAGACAATGAAGGCAACTATTATATTGCATCCTGGAACCCTGATCAGATTTCTAAGTTTGATAAAGATTTTGCCAATCCGCTCGAAGTGATCACCACGCCATTTATAAATAATCCTGCGGATATCGGTTATTCTTTACAAAATGATACGCTTGCAATCCCAGTCGGAAATAATGTAGTTTTTGTAAGCTTCGCTCCAGAAGATTCTACCACCGCCACTCAAAATTTGATCGAAGAAGATTTTCAGTTTATGGTTTATCCAAACCCCATTTCTGATCAGTCTTATATCCAGTTTGAGCTAACACATAGCGAAGCGATCAATTTACAAATATTGAATCAGCAAGGTAAGGTGATTCGTACTTTGTTAAATGGGACTCAGTCTTTGGGGACTCACAAGATCTTGTTTGCAGGCCATGATTTACTGGCAGGTGTTTATTATTGTCGAATGGAAATGGAAGGAAAGAATGTCGTTCGGAAGTTAGTGGTTTTGTAATTTTTCAAAATTTAGAATAGCTTGATGTTTTTTTCTGAAAGTAAAAATAGGAATACATGAATACTTCTTAAAAAGTCAAAGGTCAGGAAACCATGGGAATCCTGACCTTTGACCTTTTGACCTCTGACTATCTACCTGACACCTAACCTATAACCTCCTCCTGCTCTTCTTCATAAGCCTCAATCGGCGGACAAGTACAGATCAAATTCCGATCCCCGAAAGCATTATTCACCCTGCCTACCGAAGCCCAGAATTTAAACCCTGTTTTTAGGTAATCCAAAGGATAAGCTGCTTTCTCCCTGGAATAAGGATAAGGCCAATTATCTGAAGTGACCAATGCCAAAGTATGCGGAGCATTATGTAAAACATTAGATTCCGCATCTGCTTCACCGGTAGCAATTTCATCAATCTCTTTTCTGATAGCCAATAAAGCATCGCAGAATCTATCAATCTCATCCTTGCTTTCACTTTCCGTAGGTTCGATCATGATCGTTCCGGCTACCGGGAAGGAAAGGGTAGGGGCGTGAAAGCCATAATCAATAAATCGCTTGGCCACATCCTCTGCAGATATATTTAAGGCTTTGAATTGTCTCAGGTCGATGATCAACTCATGAGCAGATCGTCCTTTCTCTCCCGTGTATAAAACAGGGAAATCTTTCTCCAAACGCGCTTTGATATAGTTGGAATTCAGGATCGCATATTTGGTCGCATCCGTCACTCCTTCTCTTCCGAGCATTTTGATATAAGCATAAGAAATCAACAAAATACTCGCACTACCATAAGGGGCAGCAGAAACAGCCGGGATACCTTTTTTACCACCTGTTTTTACAAAAACATGTTTTGGAAGAAAAGGAGCCAGGCTTTCGTTGACACAGATCGGTCCCATACCAGGGCCACCACCGCCATGAGGAATACTAAAGGTTTTATGTAAATTCAAGTGACAAACATCAGCATTGATTGCACCCGGACTAGTCAGCCCAACCTGTGCATTCATATTGGCGCCATCCATATAAACTTTTCCGCCGAATGTATGAATGGTATTACAAATCTCTTTGATACCTGTTTCAAATACGCCGTGCGTAGAAGGATACGTCACCATCAGGCAGGATAAATGATCCTTATGTTGTTCAGCTTTTGCTTTTAGATCATGGATATCAATATTTCCATGGTCATCGCATTTTACCACCACGACTTTCATGCCGGCCATCACCGCACTCGCCGGATTGGTACCGTGAGCGGAAGAAGGAATCAAAGCAATATTTCTATGAAAATCATTATTCGATTCGTGATAAGCCTGTATCGTCAACAAGCCGGTATATTCTCCCTGGGCACCACTATTGGGCTGTAAGGAGCAAGCGGAAAAACCGGTAATCTCACTCAGGTAGGCTTCCAGTTCATCAAAGATTTTTTTATAGCCTTTGGCCTGAGTAACCGGAGCAAAGGGGTGGATATTGGCAAACTCTTCCCAACTGACCGGAATCAATTGCGTCGCGGCATTAAGCTTCATGGTACAGGATCCCAGGGGAATCATGGAATGAGTCAAAGAGAGATCCTTATTTTCCAGTTGTTTGATATAGCGCATCATCTTGGTTTCGGTATGATGGCTATTGAAAATCGGATGGGTCAGATATTCACTTGTTCTGCGAAGTTTTGCGGGCATTTTCAATCCGTTGGGTATGGTAAATGTGGTGACCGTTTTTTTACCATTCGCTTTCGCAAAAATATTGATCAAATCCAGGAGGTCACTGTCGAGAACCGTCTCGTCGATAGTTACCTGGATAGTATTTTTTGTATAATGAAAATTCACCTTGGAAGCCAGCGCTAGTTTCCTGATGGTTGCGATTTCTTTATTCGTAGCTTCTATTGAAAGCGTATCGAAAAACCCGGCATTCGTTTGATTGTATCCCAGCGCTTTTAATTGCTTATTTAAAATCTGGGCAGTCACGTGGATTCTATTGGCAATAGCCTGAACACCCTTTGGGCCATGATACACCGCATACATCGATGCCATGATCGCCAATAAAGCCTGAGCGGTACAAATATTAGAAGTCGCCTTTTCTCTACGGATGTGTTGCTCTCTGGTCTGCAAGGCCATACGCAATGCACGGTTCTCCTGGGCATCTTGTGAAACGCCGATGATCCTTCCAGGGATAATTCTTTTAAACTCGTCCTTACAAGCAAAGTAAGCAGCATGAGGGCCGCCATATCCCATCGGTACCCCAAAACGCTGAGTATTGCCGATCACTGCATCGGCACCCCATTCACCAGGAGGCGTCAATAGGGCCAGGCTTAATATATCCGCAGCTACGGTTACATAAATTTCTTTAGTATTCGCTTTTTGCGTAAAGCTTCTGTAGTCTTCCACCGCGCCGTCTTTCGCCGGATATTGCAAAAGCACCCCAAAGGTCTTATCGTTAAATTTGTATTTTTTATAATCGCCGACAACGATCTTGATTCCCAATGGCTTAGCGCGGCTCACCAATACATCAATCGTATGCTCATAGACTTTATGCGAAACGAAAAACTCATTTTGCATATCCACTTTGTTTCGTTTGTTCTTATGGCCATAAAACATAGCCATCGCTTCCGCAGCTGCAGTTGCCTCATCCAGCAGACTCGCATTGGCGATCGGTAAAGCAGTCAGGTCGCTCACCACGGTCTGAAAATTGAGTAATGCTTCCAATCTACCCTGGGCGATTTCTGCCTGGTAGGGAGTGTATTGTGTGTACCAACCCGGATTCTGGAAAACATTCCGAAGAATCACAGAGGGCGTAATCGTACCATGATACCCCATTCCTATATAAGAACGGAATACTTTATTCAGGGAAGCAGTTTGTTTGAGCTCCCGGAGGTATTCAAATTCTGTCAATGCCGCCGGAATATTAAGAGGCTTATTGCTTCGGATATTATCGGGAATGGTCTGGTCGATGAGTTGGTCGAGCGAATTGGCTTTTACTGCTTTTAGCATGTCATTCAACTCCTCTTCGTTGATACCAATATGTCTGTTTACAAATCGGTCGGAGGCCGCAATTTTACCCATAGTTTTATGCTGATTAGGTGGTTAAAAATATATACTGCAAAGTTAAAGCTTTTGAATGGTTTTTTAACAATGATTTTG
>JBLHJZ010000204.1:0-7799 GCA_047619515.1 Saprospiraceae bacterium
TTTCCTCTCTTTTTCATTTTACTGATACACAGCACCTTGATTCCCAGCATTTGTTCTGCACACAAAAAGTCAATTCTGGTCGCCTGATGTTCAGGTTCCACTTCCAGCAACACTACCTGGTGAGGATCCGTATCACCGACGATTTCATGGCGGAGCATTTCAAGGTACTCTGTCCTTTTCATCCCGTTTAAATGGACTGAAAAGCGATCAGGAATATCGAAGTGTTTGATATACATCTCCGTCAGAAAATCCTGGTAGAAGTATAGTGACGGAAAGCCCTGCAACTCAATGAGCTTAGGGATAGGGTCACCATTTTCATCCAGACAAATACCAAAGTCCAGTTGTATAAATCTCGACGTATAATCTTCCGAAGGCACTTTTAAGGTCGGGTGCTTAATCGCTTCATGGGTCAGTTCCTTAAAATCGGGGTGATTGACAACGGCCAATATTTCTTCGCAAGCTTCAAGGAGCCTTTCTTTTAATTGCTGGGGGATAAAGATTGGCGTTTCTGCAATCCTGAAAGCAGGCGTATAGTTGAATTGCTGATTGATGTCATTTAAAAAAGCATCGTACTTGGCTTGAGTAAAATGCTGGTTAAATGCGGAACGATAGGGTTTTATCATTTTCTTTTAATTTTAATTGCGGATATCTTCGACTTTAAAAATCCACAGTCTTCAGTGGGCAGTCAGCAGTCCGATGCTGCAAAAATTTAAGTACAGGTCATTATTTTTAGCAGGATCAGGCTTGTACTGAGCGAAGCTAAAGTACTGTTCACGGAGAACTGCCAGCTGCACACTATAACACTTCGCAACTTAGCTTATTTCAACACTATCTTTGTTGGTTATAGCCGCTATTGCACTAGAGATAAAGTGGGGTAAAATGGTTTGGTGAGTCAGGCTGATTTTGTCAGGGTCATCCAGGTGCTCCATCATGTCTAAGTATTTTTTTTCATCAAAATTTTGGATTATTTTTTCTTTCATTTCTTCTTTTGAAAAATAATCTTTCATACCCTCCGGATCTGCCTCCGGATGAAATTGTGTACCTACAAATTCATCAGAAAAACGTACTGCCATAATTGCCCTTTCATACTCAATATGTGTACGTATTTTTTCCAGGCTAAGTATTTTGGCATTATGTTCTTCGAATACTTTCAACCTCGGCTGGATTAATTGCCAGTCTCTTGAATCAACGGCATAATACGGATCTGCCAGCCCTTCAAGAATCTCATCCTTTCGACCAGCTGTCGTTTTGTGGATTGGATATATACCAAATGAAGTCTTTTTCCGGGTTGTAATATCACAAAGTCCAAAATGTTCACAGGCCATCTGAAAAGAATAGCAGATAAAGAAAAAGTATTTTTTATCTGCTTCTCCGGATTGATTCCTGTTCCAGGCAGTATCCACCAATTCATAAAACCGGTCTTTCCACTCCCCTTTTAATAAAGGACTTCCCGGTCCGCCGCTGCAAATATAAATATCATAGGAAAGGTCGGGCATCTCATTTTCACCTCTTACATCAAAGACCTTCCAATCTAACTGTTCTCCAAATTCGCTGACAATATCCCTGATACATCTCAAGCCCTGATTAGGCACCTTATTATTCATATCAAGAATCGCCAGCCTTGTTTTTTTTACACTCATTCTAAATAATTAATTTAAGTCGCGGATATCTTCCCTTCTAAAAGTCCACAGTCATCAGTCCTCAGTCTGATTCTGCTAAAATTTAAGTGTTGATCATTATTTTCAGCAGGATCAGACTGCACACTGCCAACTGAAAGACTGCCAACTACAATAATTCGCAACTTAAGTTAATTAATACAAGGCTACAACAGGATTACTTTTTTGCCGGAGTAGCTTTCTTTTTTGCCGGAGCTATAATTTGATCCTTAATAAAAGTCCCCCAGGTCAAATTTATTTTACCTTCCTTATAAGTCTTTGCTTTCTCAATAGCCATATTCGCTGCATTCTCTACGATCCAGTCAAAATTATCCTGGCCTACAGAATGAATATCTGCATCCGGAGCAGGGTTACAAAAATCAATGGCATAAGGTACGCCGTCTCTGATTGCAAATTCTACCGTATTAAAATCATAGCCCAAAGCCTGATTCAGTTTGATACAATAATCCTCTACCTTTTTCAATAATGCCTTGGCCACAGGTGCTGCGTCGTGCACGTATCGGAGATGATGTGGATTACGGGGTTCATATTGCATGATATGCACATGCTTACCTCCCAGCACATAACACCTGAAATACTCTGTAAATACAATTTCCTCCTGCAACATCATTACGAGTTGGTTAGTTTCAGCATGCTTGGCAAATAAATCCTGAGAATCAGTAACCTGGTACACACTTTTCCAGCCACCTCCGGAATGAGGTTTCATATAAGCAGGGAATCCGATATAATCAAAAATTTTCTCCCAATTATGAGGATAAGCGAGGTTTCTAAAAGAATTCCCATCCGTATCATCGGGATGCTGATAAGAAGGTAAAAGTACGGTCTTGGGTACGGGTACCCCTACTTTTTCAGACAATGCATTATTGAAAAATTTCTCGTCAGCACTAAACCAAAAAGGATTGTTGATCACTATGGTTCCGGAGATAGCAGCATTTTTTAGGTAGGATCTGTAGAAAGGAACATCCTGGGATATCCGGTCGATAATGACCGCATAATCTGTAGGTTTTGCCTGTTGTACCATGTCGATGGTCACTTTTTCGGCCATTATGTTTTTGATGCCTTTTTCATTGACCCGGTCGATGAAAGCTTGTGGGAAGGAATTTTCCTGCCCAAAAAGAATGCCTATTTTTTTCATAAGTACTAATTTATATTTTTATATTTTTGATAAATAATGAGGGAACATATCCCTCCATAAAGGCCAGTCATGCTCTGCCCACTTTCTGACATCGTACCAGTGAGGGATTTTTTTAGCATTTAAAATATTGGTTAGTCTTTGGTTAGCATCCAAGCAGATATCCCACTCGCCTACCCCGAGAACAATTTGCATATTCCACAAATCAGGATGGTTGCTGTTTGGTAAAAAATCTACGGGGTTATTAAAGTAACAATTATCATCATAATACCCATCTAAAAATGACTTTATATCAAATGAACCACTCATACTAAACATATGGCTCACTCGCTCCGGGTGTCGGAAGGCAAAATTGGCAGCCTGAAAACCTCCAAAGCTAGGCCCTGCAACGGCTACTTTTGACAACCCTTTTTGATGGCAAATGGAACTGACCAGCTCCTCCAGGATAAAAGTATCATACAACATATGATTTTTGACACGCTCAGCCGGGTGGATGCTCTTATTATACCAGCTTAATTCATTGATACTTTCCGGGCAATAGATCTGTATTAGTCCTTCATCCAGGAACCATTTTGCAGATTCGATCAATTTAAAATCCTTACATTCATAATACCTTCCCATGGTCGTAGGAAACAAAATCACCGGATATCCCGCATGACCGAAAACCAGCATTTCCATGTCCTTATTCAGAGATGGAGAGAACCATTTGTGATATTCTTCTTTCAATCTTTATGTTATTTTCTATGTTTTTAAAATAATCGGCAAAAGTACTTATTATTTTCCTTACAAAGAGGAAATTATGGTCGAAATTTCTACTATTACGTGATCAATAAAAAAGCCGAAAGCGGAGATTTGGAGAAGGAAGAGCCGTTCATTTATAGTAAAAGTATATGGTGTTATATTATGTTGGCGGTAGTCGCTAATAATCGTAATATCCGTACAGAAGGTTTTACAAAATATCTTAGACAAAAAATTATTACCCCGTAAAATTTAAAACATAATATTGATTATCAATCCGTTAATTATTATAAATAGCAAGATATAATCCTATTGGAACTATAATTTTCGTAAACCCGTTTTACAATCATCAAAAATAATGTATATTAGAGTCATGACTGGAAATAAAGCACATAGCATAGCTCACATAAAGCTAGCGGACATACAAGAGATTTCAATGTATGTCTCTAAACTTGCTGATGCATCAAGTGAAATAATTTATGTGTACTCTTATTCAAAAAGTAAAGAAAAAGAACTAGATCAATTGGTCAGTTCTGGAAAAAAGAGGTTGGTAGCATTCACCCCCCTAAGAAAAACGCCTTCGCTAAATAAAGCGAAGAGATCAAGTACATCCAACTCTTATAAGAATAAAATTTGGGCCATTCGAATTGAAGGACAAGCAGACCCTATCAATCGTAATTTCACCACTAAAAAGACCGCTATAGCCTATGCAAAAACCCTTTTAAGAAAAGGGGTAGGTAAAGTTATCGAAGTAGTTAATTAATACTGTGATGTAAAATGGGGTACCACGAAAACGTTTTCATTAATTGTCCTTTTGATAAAAAATATAAGCCCCTAATTGAAAGCTTGGTTTTTATTTTGGAATTCTATGGCTTCAATGTTCAAATGTCCATCACAACCTCTTCTGCCCATGACCGCCTGCTGGAAATAACCAAAAAAATAGAAAATTCCAGATTTACCCTTCACGACCTTTCAAGACATAAATCAGCAAAGAAAGGTGAATTTGCCAGATTCAATATGCCTTTTGAGCTAGGTATTGATTTTGGTTGTTTCCAATTTAAAAAAAATAAAAAAGATAAGGTCATGGCTATTTTAGATAGCGAGCCTAATGCTTATGACCAACATCTTTCGGATATGTCCGGAAGAGATATTTTATATCATAAAAATAATTCCGATATATTATTTGAAATAATACCTATCTGGTTATCGAGAAATACAGATAAAGTTTATGATTCTCCTAAAAAATTGAAAGGAATTTATGCCTCATGGACAGTAGACTATAAAAGGAGTCTTAAAGCGAAAGGTTGGGATCTGAGAACTATTAATAGGCTGGATCTTCAATATTATAGAATACTCCTAAGCAATTGGATTCCTCGTTGGAAGCAAGCGAATCATTATATTGATCCTTAGGAATGAGTGACAAATAACTTTATCGGAAAAAAATTAAAAGAATACCTGGAAGCAAATTCAAAATGAACCTACGCCTAAACTGCCACGCCGAATACATCAAAACTTTTTTGACTCCCGAAACCGCCGACAAATTATTTCGGTTGTTGACAAAGGATTATGATATAACAAAAGCGAAAATCAAGAAATGAACATGCGCTACCTATAAATCCGAAATATCGAAATGCAAGGATCAATTTGACATTTAGAACCTATGGATTTCTATGCGTTTGTGGGGATTTATTTCTGACAGACCATCAACAAGGCAAATAAATTTGCCCGTTACAAAATAAGGCCAGAAAGTCTTATCTTTCTTGCATGAATAAACATTATAACATCGTCATCGCCGGAGCAGGGGGTATTGCAGAAGCTGCCGGCCTGCTCCTCGCCGAATGGAGTGTAGTGCCGCCTACTATTTTTATCGGAGACCGGATTCTCTCAAAAGCACAAAAAGTATCCAAATGGATTGAGGAAGGGACGACCAAACCCTGTTCAGTAAAGGCATTCCATCTTCCCGAGCAAGGTTTTACAGAAGAAATGAAAACTGTCCTGACTCAGGGCGATATACTCCTCGACTGCCTCCCCGGTAGCCTAGCACCGAAAATGGCCCGCTTTGCCAAAGACTTTCACCTGCATTATACTAACCTGACCGAGTATGTTGCGGAAACCAATGAGATATTGGCTCTGGCTAAAGATGCTGAAACAGGTTTCGTGCTCCAATCCGGTATCGCTCCCGGCTATATTGATGTACTGGCCAACGGTCTTTTCCAGCAATTTTGTAAGGACTTTGAAGTGGATCAGGTAGACAAACTGGAATTTAAAGTAGGCGCACTCTGCGACCATGCCGTTGCCCCGCATTATTATGGCTTTACCTGGAGCCCGGTCGGTGTCGCTACCGAATACCTGAAAGATACTATTGTGCTTCGGGATTATAAAAAAACCATTCTTCCCTCCCTATCAGAAATGGCTACTATCATCATCGATGGCATTGCCTACGAAGAGGATCTGACCTCCGGTGGTGCCGCTGACTTACCCGATGCTTTAGCCGGAAAGGTTGGTTCTCTCGATTACAAAACGTTGCGACATCCCGGCCATTATACATGGGTACAAGCACAAGTCGCTGCCTTGAAAAATACTTCCAATCCAATAGCAGCCTTACAACAAAAAATGCAGGAACAGGTTCCACATATTGAAGCTGACCGGATCATTTTATATGCTGCGGTTGAAGGTAAGGATGCTAAGGGCATCCTGCGCAGGCGGGAAGTGGCCAAACGTATACTGCCCCAAACCGTGGGTAGGCATCAATTGCGGGCTATCCAAGCTACCACAGCAGCACCGTTGTTACAGGCTGCTCAATTGTTACTCGAATCCAATAGAAGCGGGGTTATCCTGCAAAGCCAGATCAGTCCAAAGGAATTTTTAAACGGGAATTTTATTGTGCCTGTTTATGGGAGCGTTTGAACTTGATCCACCCTAGCATCATCTTTGTTATTAGATACTTTAACAAATATGATACTATGAGAAAATCACTTTTGGCGACAATAGCTATAGTCTTTCCTTTGATTGGTTTTTCGCAAACAGCTGTAAATGAAACGATTACTTATCTGGAACCGGACGGCATCCATGCTACGGTTTACAAAAATACCCGTTGGGGTGGAAGTAATCTCTGGATGCTGCTCAAAAAAGGGCAGACCGTAGAGAAAGATTTTATGTACCACAATCCTTATAAATTCGAGGAAAGAGCGTATAATGACGAGTATAATAAAGTCACTTTCGATGCTAATAATTATGCCCTGCTCAAAATGGACAGCCTGGATGTTGAAGTCTCTTCGGATGAGATCTATACTTTTAAGTCCGATCGAAAAGATATTTCAAAAGAGCGTTTTTATGGCTTTACTTTTATCCCCGATGGTTATAAACTCTTTACCTATGCCTGGATACTTCCTGATAATTTTGAATTCATAGATTATAAATGCAATCAGGAAGGCAACTGGCAACTACAGCAAAACACCTTGGTTTACTATGGAGAGAAGGTCAATAATTTGATTTTTTCTATCCGATATCAGCCTGTTGTCAAAATCCCGAAACAAGTGGATAACCGCCAAGTTAATTATACACAAACCCTCGACCTGGCCAGTCCTGATATAGTGATAAAAGTATGGGATGACAACAAAGAAGACGGCGACATTATTTCTTTGCAGGTCAATAATGAATGGGTGCTCAAAAATTTCATCCTGGAGAATAAACCTTCTAAATTTGGCTACCGCCTTAAAAAGGGAGATAATTACTTAATGCTCCATGCCGTGAACCTCGGAAAAATGCCACCGAATACCGCTGCGCTTTCCATCCACGACGGCATCAAAGAGCATAAGCTTACGCTGTCTTCCAATTTTAAAGAAAGTGAAGCGATTTTACTAAGGTTTAATTTTACTGACAAATCAACACCTGAACAAATGTCAAAAAAGTAATTAGCTTTTCGATTAGTCTGGAATGCTATATTTTGCTAAGCGCTTACCTCATTGACTAATTGGCTACTTAGATATATATATTCAAAGCTCAAAATTGCTCATCCTATCCTTCGTCTTTCATTTGTCACTGCTCTACGCACCACAAGACCCCATTTCTTCGTATTATACCTGAAATAAATTGAAATTATCTTTTCATTTTTGAAATTAAGCAGTAGAATGCACTTTAGACAGCAATCAAGTCAGAATGCGCTAATGTCATGATTAAGGTTATCAAACCTCGGGAATGAACTCCCTAATTTTTTGACATTATAACTTTTTGACCTCATGGTTTTTTGACCG
>JBLHJZ010000205.1:0-7780 GCA_047619515.1 Saprospiraceae bacterium
AAACTAAAAAAAAGGAGGGTCTTTCTAAACATAGCATTTGTATTGAAAGGTTGTTAAAGTAGTTAGAGAGGGTTAAGGAGGGTTAAGAGATTAAGAATCTGAGACCTTAACTTCTTAACCCTCCTTCACCTCTTAACTCATTGTTAGTACTGTTCTAAATATATTTGACTGTAATAACAATGAATCTGGTAGGACGAATGATTATTATTTCCCAATCATCAATTTTTGGATGGACTGCTTATTTCCTTCAAACAGAATAGCAACCGCATATATACCCATACTTAGATTCGGAATAATCAAAGTAGCGCTTTGATCAGTACCATTCAAATTGCTACTGAATACGGCCTCCCCTAAAATATTGTAAATAATAACCTGTTCAATAGGCTCTGCAGCTTCGATGGTCAATTCATTAGCAGTCAATGGATTAGGAAACATCTTAAAAGGCACTTGATTTAATTCTTGTGCAGAAAGAGGACCAGCACAAATACAGACATGTGCTCCTATGCCATTAAAATCATTTTTATAGGAAATATCCCAATTCTCATAAGCAATGGTATCACCTAATGCAGCAGCAACTATACCAGAACCACTACCAATTAGAGGATTCCGGGTAAGAGACTTATCTCTCGTAATCCACTCTCCCTCAGACGTCTCCCAGCTTGATCCGGGATCTTCTCCAATCACACCGATCACATCAATCACATTACTACCGTCAGGCATTACCTCCGTTCCTGATATCAGCGTCACCGCATCATTACCATTAAAATACATAGAGTTATTGATATCGTAGACTGGGCATAAGAAGGCATCTGCTTTTCCTTCGAGGTCCAACCATTCATTATATACATCACCATAAAAAGGAATATTATTATTATTGAGATCATACTGCACATCGTACACAGCGTCGCCATTCATATCAAATACAGTATCGCCTGTCACTTCATCAATCACTACACCCCAAAGCTGGTAACCATTCCAAACCGGAACTTCAAGTCCGGAACCTAAAGAATCTCTTTTATCCAAAACAACAACGAAAACATCATAAGGCTGAAGCATTTCTGCTGGTAGTTGAATACCTTCATACTGAGTCTGGCCATTACTGAAACGTCCAACTGAATATCCCGAAAGGTCAATCGCTCCAGCAGTAGGGTTATATATTTCCAGTGCCCGGTTATTGCCAAACCCTTCTACATAACCGGAAATAAAAAGCTCGCTGCATTGAGCAGATAATTGTAGGGTACTTACAAGTGCAAAAACAAATAGTAATACTCTTTTCATGTTAAAAAAATTTAAGGTTGAAAAAACAATTTAGGGTTTCAAAGGTGTGATAGGTTAGTCCGGGACAAGCCTTTTTTTTACAATGATTTGAATAGATTTTTACGTATCCCGTTTTTCAGGCACTTTCCAGTGCCTAATTGAATGCAAAATTACTATAAAAAACTTCATATTTAGTATTCAAAGGGGTTAATTTTTGGTTATCTGTCGGCTGGGCGGGATTCAAAGGTGAGGAATGATTCAGGGGTGAGGGGTGGTTTGGTGAGGGGAGCAAGCCATGAAGGCGAAGCTTAGTAGTCCTTCTTGGTGACAAGTGAGGTGGTTCAGGAGCCTGGTATTCATTCATTCGTACATTCATTCATTATATTCACTCATTCATTTCCTATATTTGCATCGTGAAGGACAAACAACCATTAGAACTCAACGAGGATTTCAAGTATGCACTAGATATGATTGAAAAATCAGGTCGTAACGCATTTATTACCGGTCGGGCCGGGACGGGAAAATCTACCCTTTTACAACTTTTTAGGAATACGACCCGAAAGAAAACAATTGTTTTGGCGCCAACCGGCGTAGCAGCATTGAATGTAAAAGGCCAGACCATCCATTCGTTTTTCAATTTTCCGGGCAAGCCCTTACATCGAAAGGATATCCGCCGGGTGAAAAATCATAAGCTTTATAAAAACATTGAAGTATTGGTCATTGATGAGATTTCGATGGTTCGTGCGGATTTACTGGACAGTATTGACTATTTCCTTCGGGTAAACCGGGATAATATCATTGATCCTTTTGGCGGCGTACAGGTGGTTTTCTTTGGTGATCTTTTCCAATTACCTCCTATCGTTTCTTCTGATGCTGAAAAATTGTTGTTTGAATCTTTCTATGACACGCCTTACTTTTTCTCTGCGAAAGTTTATGAAAGCGAGTTTGAAATGGAGACCATAGAATTGCGAAAAGCATATCGGCAGGAATCCAGGCATTTTCTTCGGCTCCTCGAAGCGGTCAGGCTCAACCAGATAGATCATGATGATCTTGATGATATAAACGTAAGGCACGAGCCTGATTTTCAATCCGAAGATGCTTATATTACCCTCTCTCCCCGAAATGCGGTCGTCGACCAGATTAACCAGGAAGCACTTAGAAAGATTCTTGATCCGGAACTTTCTTTTCTGGCTACGATTACCGGAACTTTTAATCCGAAAGTCTTCCCAACGGAATCGGTGCTGCAATTAAAAAACGGTGCTCAGGTCATGTTCGTGAAAAATGACCCTAAGAAACGTTTCGTGAATGGTACCATCGGCAAAATCATAAATTTAACCCCTGATAATATCCGGGTGCTCATCAGTGACAAGAATGGTAATCGCCATATCGATGTCGAAAAACTCGAGTGGGAGATTCAAAAATACAAACTGGATAATGAGGATCAAACCAAAATAAAATCCGAGGTTTTGGGTACTTTTAAACAATATCCGCTCAAACTAGCTTGGGGTATCACTATCCATAAAAGCCAGGGAAAAACTTTTGACCGGTTGATTATCGACCTTGGCCGTGGTGCTTTCGAACATGGACAGACTTATGTGGCGCTCAGCCGTTGC
This sequence comes from Saprospiraceae bacterium, assembly GCA_047619515.1. Classification (GTDB taxonomy): domain Bacteria; phylum Bacteroidota; class Bacteroidia; order Chitinophagales; family Saprospiraceae; genus JAHDHW01. Next base: position 2,871 of record JBLHJZ010000205.1, read on the forward strand.
CGGACGCTTGAAGGTATTGTGCTCAAACAAAAAATAAGACCTCAAGATATTATGGTGGATGATAGGATTGTGGAGTATTATGAGACGAATCGGTAAGAGAAGTAAGCAAGAACAAAATGTCTCAAGCTGATAAAATCAGAAAGTACGAGATTTATTTACTCTTGCTTCGATAAATATACAAAATGTTTATCATTTTTTTTTGGAAATTAACGGTATAACTCAGCGGTTAATTATTAAAAACCGCAAAGAAAAGGAGAAAACGCAGATAGGGCATAGAAAAATTACTCCCAGCATAATGATTCAAGTTATTGAATCCTCTGCGTCTCTCCTTTTCTCAGCGGTTAGTTGTTAAAAACCGCAGAGAAAATGAGACCCCGCAGAGAGGGCATAGAAAATTTACTAGCGGTGAAATAGATAGATAGCAACCAATTTGTCAGTTTAACTAATTTCCTCCCTTTTTTTACCAGTTCTTATTTTTTTTCTAGTTTCCTTCCACAAACTCCCAATTTTTGTTATTTTAGTCCTGAAGTTCCATTTGTGAATTAAAAAAATATTATCATGGCAAAAACTAAGAGAAAATTAGCGATTGAAGCAAGAAATAAGAGAGAAGCTAGTAAATTGTTGAAAGTTGTCCTTATTGGTGGTGCAGTATTAATTGTCCTAATGTATATACTTTATAAAGGGATGTCCTGATGTAAAAGTATAAGCCGCTAGACATTTTCCCTAAGTCCGCCTCCCAGCCTCCTAAAGGAAAGGAGGAGCTGCTTACCCACAAATGTCTAGCGGTATGGTAAAAGGATAAGGATAGCATATCTGCTACTTCTTGTTTTTTACAATAAAGAACAGTTCTGGTCTTTCAAAAATATAAGTCCTGCCTTTTAAGGTATCGGTAGCCATAGGGATCGTGTCCTGTGTGAGTAGCTTTTTATAATCGTCCTCATTGAGCAGGTAACAGTCAATATCGGTTTGTTTATTGATAAAAGCCTGACTATCAATTCCTTTTGCATTGCTATAGACTTTAAATTGATTCTTATCGAATAGTGGTTGGCTCACTGCTACTTTGCTCGCTTCTTCGACTTTATCCAATAGCTGGATGCTGATATCCCGAAATCGGTTGACGATCGGATTGATTTGCAGCCAAAACAGGAATAGCGAAAAGGAGCCGGCCAGGCCAAAACCTCCTATAATAAATCGGCGACTGTCCGAAAACAAGCCGATGATCGCAATAAAGCCAAATACCCAGTATATGCCGCTAAAAGCTGCAGTAGACCGAAAACCAATATTATGCATGGCTGCAAAGCCTCCGAGCATCAAGGCGATCAATACAAAAAAGGTGCATACCAGATTGAGTATCGAAAAAGTTTTAATCAGGTTTTTATAAGGATAGTTGGGTTTGAAATAATTTTCCACCTGTTTGGAGATCAAAAACAACAGGCATAATTGTAAAATGACCGCATGGCTGATGATCGAAAAAAGGAGCCAGCCAAAAAGGATGATGGCCATTTCTTCTTTCTTTCTTAGTTTTTGAAACAAGTCCCAAAGTGCAGCTGGCAAAAAGCCCAGCCAGGGTAGGATCCCGATTACCTGCCAGGTGAAAAACTCTTTCCAACACAGAACGTGTCCGTAGGGACCAGACCGGTAAGAGAAAATAAAGCCCTCCATACTCCATTCAAAGCCGCCAAGAAAATAGAATAAAGTCCCCAAACCGATCCAGATTCCAATAATTAAAGGTTGCAGGAGATTTTTTCCGTCTTTATGAAAAAGCAACATATACGCCAGCAAACCAAGGCCATAGATCACTGCCCCCGTCGGTTGTACCAGAAAACTCCCCATTACAAAAAGACCGTAGACAATTTGCCATTTGAGTTTGGGCTGTTTCATACAGATCACCAAAAAAGCCATACTCATCATATGAAAAGCACAAAGTGGAATATCTGCCACCGCAAACTTCGCCAAACTTATCATCAGAAAGGAACTGAGGATCAGTACCATAAATGTAATGATCTGGCGTTTACCGAAAACCTTAGCACCCCAAACCCTGATTCCTAAAAGTAATAACAGAAATACAACGACATTCGATATCCTGATCCAAAATGGACTGAAGCCGATAATTTTGTAAATTAAAAACTGGGAAGTATTCGGAAAAGGAGCAAGCGATTGCGTGGCACTATCTGCCAACTGATGTTGAACCTGCAAAATATTGAATGCTTCTTCACTCTCCAACATCGTCGTGAAATCATTCATCACCAGCAGGCTGATCAAGGTCAACACTCCTAATAGTACCAAAAATCCTTTATAGCGGTCAGAGAATGTAGTCTCAAGCATGACGTCTTTGTTCTTTGCCGCAAAGAAGAGGATTATTCCCGATACGGCAAAACCTGGCCAGGGATATATCCAGGCTGAGTTGAGCCAGTGTTATAGACACTATCAATAATATCATCATTTAAATCAATAAAAATTATGACAACTAACTATTATATTTACACAAAATTTAATCGTATTATGGATAACAAAAAAAGTATAAACACACCAACAGGCACTTCAAGTCACAATGGTAACGGTGAAAGCAAGTGCCCGTTTACTAGTGGCGTTCTAAAAAAGAGCGCCGGTGGCGGTGTATCAAACCGTGACTGGTGGCCAAATCAGTTGAAATTGAACATCCTCCGCCAACATTCTTCCCTGTCTAATCCGATGGGTGAGCATTTCAACTACGCTGAGGAGTTCAAAACGCTCGACCTCGATGCGGTGAAAAAAGACATCATTGATTTGATGACCACGTCACAAGACTGGTGGCCAGCTGATTTCGGTCACTATGGGCCGTTCTTCATTCGGATGGCATGGCACAGTGCAGGTACTTACCGCATCTCTGACGGCCGTGGCGGCGGAGGTTCCGGGAGTCAACGCTTTGCACCACTCAATAGTTGGCCTGACAATGGGAACCTCGACAAAGCACGTTTGTTGCTCTGGTCAATCAAACAAAAATACGGCAAGAAAATTTCCTGGGCTGACCTGATGATCCTCGCTGGCAACTGTGCCCTTGAGTCGATGGACTTCAAAACCTTCGGTTTCGCTGGTGGACGTGAGGATATTTGGGAAGCGGAGGAAGACGTCTATTGGGGTTCTGAAAGCGAATGGCTTGGAGACAAGCGTTACACCGGTGACCGGGAACTCGAGAATCCCCTTGGTGCCGTTCAAATGGGGCTAATCTATGTTAATCCTGAAGGTCCGAACGGAAATCCTGATCCGCTCGCAGCTGCGCGTGATATTCGGGAGACCTTCGGCCGTATGGCTATGAACGATGAAGAGACGGTTGCACTTATTGCCGGTGGGCACACATTCGGCAAAACCCATGGCGCTGCCGATCCAGACAAATATGTTGGTCGGGAACCTGCAGGTGCCAGTATTGAAGAGCAAGGCCTCGGCTGGAAAAATACGTACGGTACTGGAAATGCAGGGGACACCATTACCAGCGGTCTGGAAGGAACCTGGACTACAAGCCCTACGAAGTGGAGCAACAATTTTTTCGAAAACCTCTTCGGTTACGAATGGGAATTGACAAAGAGCCCGGCTGGTGCGCATCAATGGAAACCAAAAGATGGTGGAGGTGTCGGAACGGTGCCAGATGCTCACGATCCTACAAAACGTCATACACCAATTATGCTAACGACTGATCTTTCTTTGAGAGTGGATCCTGCTTATGAGAAAATTTCAAGACGTTTCTATGAGAATCCGGAGGATTTTGCTGACGCTTTCGGCCGTGCCTGGTACAAACTGACGCATCGGGATATGGGGCCAATAGCGCGCTATCTCGGTCCGGAAGTTCCTTCGGAAGAACTGATCTGGCAAGACCCTATCCCTGCCGTTAATCATGAATTAATTAACGATCAGGACATCAATACATTGAAGAGTAAAATTCTAGTTTCAGAGCTGTCTGTATCCCAATTAGTATCCACCGCCTGGGCATCGGCATCAACATTCCGTGGCTCCGATAAACGCGGTGGTGCGAATGGTGCACGCATTCGTCTTGCACCTCAGAAGTATTGGGAAGTTAATAATCCGGCTCAACTGGGTTCAGTACTTGAGACGCTTGAGGACATCCAAAAAGAATTCAACAGCGCTCAATCCAGCGGTAAGATGGTTTCCCTTGCCGACTTGATCGTTCTGGGCGGATGTGCAGGTATCGAACAGGCGGCGGAGAATGCCGGGCATGATTTGATAGTGCCCTTTACACCTGGCCGTGCCGATGCCTCGCCAGAGCAAACCGATATAGAATCATTCGCTGCCCTTGAACCTGCTGCAGACGGATTCCGCAACTACTTCAAGGCTAAACACAATACCTCGGCAGAGGAAATGCTGGTTGATCGGGCGCAACTTATGACGCTGACCGTCCCTGAAATGACCGTTCTCGTTGGAGGTATGCGCGTCCTTAACACAAACTTCGATCAGTCCCAACATGGCGTCTTCACCACGCATCCCGAGACACTGACCAATGACTTCTTCGTCAATCTGCTCGATTTGGGTACGACCTGGAAAGCGACTTCGGATTCCCAAGACGTGTTTGATGGTAGTGATCGCACAACAGGTGAACTCAAGTGGACGGGTACTCGTGCCGATCTTATTTTCGGTTCGAACTCAGAGCTAAGAGCTATTGCTGAAGTCTATGGATGTGCAGATTCACAAGACCGATTCGTACAGGACTTTGTGACCGCGTGGTCCAAAGTAATGAAACTTGACCGCTTTGATCTGGCCTGATAGCAACGCAATTTGACAGAAAGTGTTAAGAGGTGGTCTGGAAACAGACCACCTTTTCAAATTCATTTGGATAATCTTTCTTCATCGACAAATAATACGAACTGTTCGAGTTTAAATTGGTTTCCTATCTTAAAGCATGTCAGGACTTAACACGGCTG
>JBLHJZ010000206.1:0-7768 GCA_047619515.1 Saprospiraceae bacterium
GTATCCATCTTCCTTAATTCTTTCAATATTTTTTTAGCTCTCGATTTAAAACCCGCAGATCCATGCGGATAATGATCTTCCAGGATGATCTTTAGCTCATTGGCAAGATCAGGTTCTCTCTTGGTGATATTAAGACAGACGCTCATCGAAAAAATCCGGACGGCCACTGCCTCTTTGGGATCATCCAACAAGCGAAAGCTTACATCCGCTATTTCACCAAGCATATCTTCAGGGTAGTCCATATCTGCTAAAATTCTAACCGTATTCCTTTTGATTGCATCATGAACGGGTTTGTCGAGGTTGGCTAGCATTTGTTTTAGATGAGGATAGATAAGTTCGGGGTGTGCAAGGCCGCAAAAGCCTACTGCCCAGGAAGCTCTCTGCGAAAGCCGATTATCTTTTCCTAAAAAGAGATCCATCAGTGCTTTGAAACGTTCGTGATCTGTTCCGATATAACGGACAATCTGCATGGTCACCGTTTTGGAATGTTCTTCTTTTAAGGCTGTTTTTATATCCATTTGATTCGCAATATTATTAGGAAAAGCTAATTTCGGAATTTTTTTTATAAAACTATACTATAGACGAAAGGCTACTGTTGATCCGGAAACAGCGTTCTACGTTTAAATAGCTGAGAAAAAGGAAAGGTTTAAAAAAAATAAACTCCTGTCTGTTTCTTTAATTATAAAAAACTGTTATATTTGCAAAGTTGTAATTTGTTTTATGACAGTTATAAGCATCCCAATCGCTTAATATTTTCCCAATCACCGATTTTATAGCGCCAACTCTGTTGAAGAGTTAACATAGTCTCTATGTATCTTCTATAATACCAGCCGATGGTATCCGAAGAAGAATGATATGGATTAAGTAAGAAGGTCTGCCGACGAAGAAATGTTCCATATAGGCTTATTGGAAATCGTCTCTCGTATCGGTATATCAGCCTCCGTTTATTACTACTTTGAGAAAGCTAGTGATATTTCCTTTTGTCAAGGGAGTAATGTCCTTATAGCGGTGGAAATACAAATAAAAAAATAAATACATCCCCGATTTCCTTAGGGAATGAGATGCAAGAATCAATTGTTACTTCGCAATTGTAATCCTATGGCTTCCAATCTTGTCGTAAGACAGGATGGAATCTATCGCAGTAGTAATACTGCAAATCTTGAGAGAGTTCGTTTCGACGGACTTTATCAAATCTGTTTTTGGGATGTAGCCCCTCTCCCCTAGACCAGGAGAGGGGACTTTTTGTTTTAGAACAATACCATACCACACCGCTAGACATTTGTGGGTTAACAGCTCCTCCTTTAGGAGGCTGGGAGGTGGACTTAGGGAAAATGTCTAGCTGCGTGGACAAATACTAGGTAGCTAGGTAATTAGGTATAAATTCAAAAAACAGCCTCCCAAATACTTGCCTTTCAGCACAAGAAAGAGTATTTTTATTGTTAAAGAATTACCGCCCTTTAGACTTTTACCATTATTACCCTCCTTTAGTCCCAAGAGTCTGACTATTTCCGATTTATTACAATTTTTATTTTTAACCGCGTTGTACTTAATTCCATGAAAGTATTGCTTACACTCGCTGTATTTGCATTCACTACTACCTTATTTGTCTACTCAGACGATCAGCTTTTCTACGACTTGCGATACCATGGTATTTTTCATTTTTAACCAATAATCTCATTCCCATGAAATTACTACTTACACTTTTCTTACTTTCATCACTAATGACCGACCTCTCCGCTCAGGAGATCAGTTTTTCTACCGATTGCGAAACGATCTATCGTTGCGCCAACGATTTCAACTGTAGCCCGTCATTAGTTGAGTTCACTGCTACGGCGACCACGACTTGTAATACTGGAGGACTTGCGATTAATTACACGATAGATCTGGACGATGATGGATCTGTTGATGAATCAGATTCGGGAAGTACTATAAATGGAAATTACCCTTTGGGAAGTCATCGAGTAGTATTTACGGCAACGGACGATTGTGCGAATGAAGCGATTTGTGAGTTTTTGTTTTTAGTGGAAGATTGCACTGCTCCGATCGCTATGACTTTTAATGGAATAGCAGTTGAGACCGACTCCACACAAGGGGTGACTTTATACGCATCGGATATGAATCTGGGAAGTATGGATAATTGTGGAATAAGCACTATGCTTTTAGTGAGCCCTTCTCAGGGGCCAGGGCAGACGGAACCTCCGATAGCAGCAGCGCCTTCGATAGCTTTATCTTGTGATGATCTGGGTACTCACTCTCTTGATTTCTGGGTAGGAGATGCGGCGGGTAACTGGCATTACAAATCCACGTATGTTTTAGTTCAGGATAATGTAGCTCCATATTGTCTGGGAAATGGCAGTGCAATAACTATATGTTTAAAATCCATCACCGAATGTGGAGAGTCGATTTATAATGTTAATTATATTGGTGTACAAGGAGCACCCGGTATCCCGGTGCTTGATTTTGCCATTATTCCTTGCCAAACATTTCCTTTTGGATCGATTTCTACTATTTCTCCGGAGAAAAACATCAATCCCCTCAACGGTGTATCCACCTTTGATATGGTATTGATAGCCAGACATATCTTAGGGATTCAATTTCTTGATTCGCCGTATAAAATTATTGCTGCAGATGCCAATCATTCGGGATCTGTATCTACCATAGATCTGATTGAAATCCGAAAACTGATACTGGGAATAATTCCCACTTTTTCAAATAATACTTCCTGGAGGTTTGTCGATTCCTCCTTCGTTTTTTCGAATTCTCAGAATCCTTTTCAATCCTCTTTTCCCGAAGAGTGCTCTTTTCCTGGCGTTTCAGGGACTATTTCAAAGACCTTTATAGGAATGAAAATAGGTGATGTAAACAAAAGTGCTCTCTTCGGAGATTCGCTAACGACTTCAGAAGTAGCGGTAAGACATGATTTTAGTTTTGATTTGATCGATCAGTCATTTGAAGCTGGCGAATTGGTCAAGGTTGATTTCTACGCAGAGGATATGGACGATTATGCTGGGTTTCAATTTGCCTTAGCCTTTGATAACGAATACCTGGATTTTAGAGATTTAAAGAAAGGAAGTTTGAAAAATCTGGACGAATCGAATTTTGGCATCCAGAACGATGCAGGACTTATCATCGGCAGTTGGGTAAGCATGGATTTAGATCAGGAAGAAAAAACAAGTGATGCACTTTTTAGCTTTCAATTCACCGCGTTACAATCCGGATCGCTCAAAGATTTTATAAAATTATCTACCTCAAGCTTATCGGCTGAAGCATATACCCATGACTTAAGTCTTTCGAATTTAAGTGTCCATTTTTCGGAGGCCATCCCCAATCTCGATTTTGCAATAGAAAATACGCCTAATCCTTTTCAGGAATCAACGACTATTCGATTTGAATTGCCACAATCCGATCAGGTGACTTTAAAAATCATAGACATCAAAGGTTCCGTAATCAAAACGATCCACCAGGTTTTTGAAAAAGGGTCGAATGAGATAATGCTTGAAGGAGAAGTATTTCCGTCAAATGGCGTCTACTTTTATCAATTGGAAACCTCAAATAAAAGTAGTACTAAAAAGCTTATGAAAATTGAGTAGTCAGGGAGAAAAGGATAGATATGCTCTAAATAAAAATTCATGCGAATCACGGATTAAATCCAGTAGCGTTCTGATATTGAGTACCTGGCGGCACTTAGCCCTGGTTTATTTATCGGGGCTAACCAAGATAAAGTCCCGATGAGACATTAAAGTGCCTTTAGGTACTTTATTTTGGTAAAACAGAGCTAAAGATTACGTGGTAGAGTGCCATCAGGCCTGCCTTGACGCATGGAATAGGTACTCCATATGTATCTCTTCCTTCGGGTTTGAACTAGCGATTCGCACAATTCTACTCATTTACCCCCCTCTCAGTACTTGAAAAAGTACTCAAGCTGTTTCTTTTATATAAGTCAATATCTCCTCTACAAACTGGCGATTATTAGCAAGCCGCGGCACTTTATTTTGATTGCCGAATTTGCCTCGGTGCTTCATCCAGCCAAGGAAAGTTCCTTTAGGAAGTGGTCGAAGCATCAGTTCATTGAGCGCCATATTTTTATAGCGCTTAGCTTCGTAATCGGAGTTGATCAATTGAAGCTTGAGATCAAGTAAGGAATTAAAAGATTTCATATCAGTAGGTTCTTTTTCGAACTCTACCAACCACTCGTGCCCGCCTTTTCCGGAATTTTTAAAATAGATCGGCGCCACCGTATATTCTGAAACGATAGCATCCGTCTCTTTACAGGCCTGTGCAATCGCTTTGTCAGTATTGGCGACCATCACCTCTTCGCCAAAGGCATTGACAAATTGTTTGGTTCTTCCGGTGATTTTTATTTTATACGGTGCTGTTGAGGTAAACATTATGGTGTCACCAATCAGGTATCTCCAAAGCCCTGCATTAGTACTGATGAGCATTGCATAGTTTTTACCTTCCTCTACCTGATCGAGCGTAACAGCTTTGGGATTGTCTTCATTCCACTGATCCATAGGGATAAATTCGTAGTACACCCCATTATTCAATAGGAGCAGCATATCATCATCCTCAAGGTTAAGTTTTGTTCCAAAGTATCCTTCGGAAGCATTATATACTTCGATATATTTTACTTTTTCAGAGGGTAGAAACTGAGCAAATTGATCCCGATAAGGTTCCATGTTTACTCCACCGTGAATATATACTTCAAAATTTGGCCAAACTTCGAGCATATTTGATTTGCCCGAAATCTCAAGTACATGCCGGAAAAATACAATCGTCCAGGTAGGAACCCCTCCTATCATTTTGATTAATGGTGCGACGTCGGGTTTGCAAGCCACTTCCGCCATCATTTGAATCTTAGATTCCCAGTCATCCCGAAAGATAACATCTAAATCAGGTTCATAAAAAGGTTTGGCAATCTTCGGCATGTTTTTGACCATAAGCGCAGAAACATCACCGTAGATAGTTTTTGATCCTGGTTTATACAAGGAATGATTCCCTGCCATGACAAAATTTTTGCCCGAAAAAATAGTGCAATCCGGAATCTGGTTGTAAATGACGGTCATCGTATCCCAGGACCCTTTCATATGACAGTCATCAAAATTTTCCTGTGAGACTGGAATGAACTTACTTTTATCGCTGGTAGTTCCGGAAGATTTCGAAAACATCTCCACTTTTCCTGGCCATAGGATATCTTTTTCCCCTTCCATCATTCGCTGGATGAATGGTTTTAAACTCTCGTAATCCTGAACAGGAACCTTATTCTGGAAATCTTTTGGCGATCGGATAGTGCCAAAATTATATCTCTTGCCCCATTCCGTATAGCGGGCAGACTCAATCAGGTTATTAAAAACCTGTCGTTGAGCTTCATGAGGATTCTCTATGATGTGCTCAATCTCTTTGTACCTTTTTTTGTAGTACCAGTTGAATGCGCTATTTACAAAAGATCTCATGGATGGCTTGATGTATTGAATTAGTTTAAAAATAATAATAAAAATGCCTTTCCAGAGAACATTTCAAAAATTATTTTTTTAGTCGTATCGAATAAGTAGTATTCGAAAACGATCCTTTTTACTTAGGTGTTTAGCAAAGAACTACAAAATTATGCACTAAAACGGTTTTTTAAAATTTTATTATATGATTTTGGTGTTAAAACTCAGGAAACGGGCTGACTTTTGGCGGCAGCTAACTCCTGAATTAAAAATTCTCCCGTATAACTTTTTTTAGTCTTGGCTACTTTTTCCGGCGTCCCCTGGCAGATCACCATTCCTCCCCTATGCCCCCCTTCCGGTCCCATATCTATGATATAGTCTGAGACTTTGATGACATCCATATTATGTTCGATGATAAGGACGGTATTGCCCTTTTCCACCAATTTGTTGATCACATGGAGAAATTGCTGGATATCTTCAAAATGAAGCCCGGTAGTGGGTTCATCCAGAATATATAAGGTGTTACCGGTATCTCGCTTGGACAGCTCTTCAGATAGTTTCACTCGTTGCGCTTCCCCCCCAGATAAGGTAGTCGCTTGCTGACCGAGGGTAATATACCCCAAACCTACATCACGAAGCGTTTTAGTTTTTCTATAGATATTTGGAATCTTTTCGAAAAATTCTACCGCTTCTTCTACGGTCATATTAAGGACATCATTAACCGATTTTCCTTTATAAAGAACTTCCAGCGTTTCACGATTATACCTTCTGCCCATACAGCTTTCACAATCCACCGTGACATCTGGCAAAAAATTCATTTCGATAGTACGTCTGCCAGCGCCTTCACATACATCACACCTGCCACCTTTGACATTAAAAGAAAAGCGACCGGGTTTATATCCCCTGATCTTCGCTTCCGGCAATTCCGAAAAAATCTTCCGGATATCTGTGAAGAGCCCGGTATACGTCGCCGGATTAGAGCGGGGAGTTCGGCCAATAGCGGATTGATCAATTTCAATTACTTTATCTACATGCTCGATTCCTTTGAGGGATCCATAGACCAGCGGTTTTTGACGACTTTTATAAAAATGCTGCCGTAAAATCGGGTAAAGCGTTTCGTTGATTAAAGTGGATTTCCCACTGCCCGACACACCGGTTATACAACATAAAGTACCGAGCGGAATTTTGATATCTACCTTTTTGAGGTTGTTTCCGACAGCGCCCTTAAGTTCCAGGAAGTTGCCATTGCCTTTTCTACGACTATCAGGCACCGCGATCATCTTTTTGTTTTGAAGAAATAGAGAAGTAGTCGTGTTCTTTTTTAAAAAATCTTTTGGAATTCCTGCACCTACCAATTCACCTCCGAGTTTTCCGGCTCCCGGGCCAAGATCTATCAGATAATCAGCGGCCAGCATAATATCTTTGTCGTGTTCGACGACCAGAACGGTGTTGCCGATTTCTGAAAGTTCTTTTAAGGCTTCTATCAATTTTTGGTTATCTCTTTGGTGCAAGCCAATACTCGGCTCATCGAGAATGTAGGTGATCCCGGTGAGTTGTGATCCGATTTGTGTCGCTAGCCTAATACGTTGAGCTTCCCCACCGGATAAGGTTCTGGCTGGACGGTCGAGTGTCAGATAATCAAGGCCGACATGAAGTAAAAACCCGATCCTCAGCCTGATTTCTTTTAGAATATCTTTGGCGATGACCCCTTGTCGTTCGGACAAATATTTGTCAATCCCTATCATCCAGTCGCCGAGTTCCGATATATCCATCTTTGCCAGTTCGGCGATATTCTTTTCTCCCAGTTTGAAATGGAGAGATTCTTTTTTTAATCGAAACCCATCGCAAGTCGGGCAGGTGTCTATGGTCATAAAGTCCTCTGACCACTTCCTGATCTTATCAGAACTGGAATCCTGGTACCAGCGGCTCAGCATATTGACCAGGCCTTCGTAAGCGAGATTATATACGAAATCGTGCTTACTGTATTTTACATTTACGTCAAAATTCTCATCGCCCCCATATAGAATAGCATCCAGGGCTTTGGGGGGAATGTCTTTAATCGGGGTGGCAAAAGAGAACGCATACTTTTTGGCAATAGCACGCAATTGTTTAAAAGTCATATTATCCCTCACCTCTCCAAACGGCATAATCCCTACATCATTGATACTTTTGGTGTCATCGGGTATCACCTTGTCCATATCCACTTTTTGGACATTGCCCAGACCTTTACATTCCGGGCAGGCACCATATGGCGAATTAAAGGAAAAAGCGTTGGGAGATGGTTCTTCATAAGAAAGCCCGGATTCCGCATCCATCAAATGCTTGCTATAAGGAAA
>JBLHJZ010000207.1:0-7753 GCA_047619515.1 Saprospiraceae bacterium
AATTTTTGCTCTAATCAAGGAACGCCCGGAGCCTCATAGCCTTAGCTATGAAGGGGAGGACGAGACGAAGAGTAGGGCGAAAAGGCATAATCAGAAGCGGACGATATTTACTTTACACTGCACTAAGTTTGTCTATTTATATATGTTGCGGAATTCTGGTAAACGCGCAACATATACAAGGCACTAAAATTTCTTATCTAGCCCAAATGAAATATATCTCGGCAAGCCAACCCGGATACCTTGTGGGCGACGTGTGCTGATATACCTTTCGTCGGTGAGGTTTTTAATATTGAAACTAAGCCCGAGGTTTTGTTTTTTAAAGTAGTACATCAGCGTAGCGTCCATTAGGAAGTATGCAGGCAATTTGCCGATACGCCCATTATTGGAGGGCTTGACCGTATTGAGCTCATCGGTAAACTGATCACCGGTATAATTACCATTGATACGCATTTTAAACCCAAAAGGAGTGTCGAAAGAGACGGCACTTGAAATAAGGACTTGTGGAGCATAAGGCGTTCGATTGTCTTTTACATCGACCCTTTCATTATTGGATTCAATAAACCGGTTTTCGTTAAAAAAGGACTGGAGAAAAGTAGAATTTGCAGTCCAGCTCAAGTCGTAATTTGCAGGAAGAAATAATTTACCCATATTGAATTCGAATCCAAATTCTACCCCTTGATGAAGCGTACTTCCACCATTGACAACCCCGGCACCCGTGCCACCAGATGATTCGGAAACCGGGATGATCTGATTAGAAAAATTCATATAAAAAAAGGTGATTTCAAGGCTTACAATATCTTTTATATGACTTCTCAAGCCGATTTCACTATTCCAGCTTAATTCCGGTTTCAGCTCATAAACTGTTCCGCTGTTAGAAATAGCATCTGTAATTCTTGGTGGTGCAAATCCCCGATGGATGCCGCCAAATACAGTACTTGTTGGATTTACATTAAAATTAAAACCGATACCCGGGATCACCTTAGTCGTAAAAGTGGAGGATACAATACTGGTGTCAACCTGACTGGTTCTGATAATATCCCTTTCATAATTATAAACCTCTGATCTTGCTCCGGCTGTAATACTCAATTTTTTAGAAAGTATAAATTGATTCTGAAAATAGGCACTAAAAGACTTTCCTGTTCGGATTTCGTCATTTATCAGGCTACCTGATTCCGCATCTTTCTTTAAGCCATTCACCCTTTGTTCGAAAGCACGCTCGTACATATACCGGAGTCCTGCATCAAGTTTGTTGTTGAAAGTTCCCAGCTCATACCAGTGAGTGATTCTGGGCTCAATACCAGCGACTTCAAATTGTCTGTTTCGATGTCCATTTTGGTCACGAAGGTAGATTGCACCGCCATCAATAGTGGTATCACCCAGGATTACACCAGTCTGATTCGAAGCACTGGCGCTATAACTAAAATCCTGCCGCTGCCAATCACGAGAAGTCGTATAGGCAAAGGCGGTTGTTTGTATTTTTGTATGCAGATTCGGGCGATACTCATGCGTGGTACTTCCCGAAATTCTTTTGACCGTGAGCTGATCATCTGGAGTTATAATTGTAAAATCTTGCCCTCCCTGATCGTACATAGATTGGGTCATTCCAACATAAGTGGAGTTGCTCCATTCATCGTAGATTCCTAGTTTGATACCGATATTGGATTTTTTGGAAATATGGAGTTTGATCTTTCCACTTAGGTCATTTAAGGTGAAATTTGTTGGTCCCACATTATCGGCTTGTTTCCTTAAATAATTGACCTGAATACCTACATTATCATAAGTATTTCCATATCCTATTAATCCGGAGAAGAAGGCACCTTCGCCACCTCGTAGTTTTACATAACCTTTACTTTCCTTTGGCGGATCCGCAGTGATATAATTAATGACACCGCCTATCGTCTGTGGGCCAAAAAGTATCTGTCCGCTTCCTTTGAGCACCTCGATAGCTTCCATTTTATCAATAGTGGGCGTGTAATATAATTGAGGTTCTCCAAATGGACTTAAAGCCACAGGAATACCGTCTTCCAGGACCAGAACTTTACTGCTTCGATCCGGATCCAGGCCCCTTATTCCGATATTGGCTCTTAAGCCCAACCCTTCTTCATCTACGACATGGACACCCGGGACGTTTCTAAAAACCTCGTTTCCACTTATAGCCTGAATAGCTTGAATTTTCTTTTTAGAAATATAAGCTGCGGAACCTGGTACCTCAGACATTAGTCTTGGTCTTTCACCTAATACCTTGATGGCTGGTATTTCGTATACTGTTATGATAAGCCCTGAACTATCTATTGATAGAATTGCCGGCGTGTTTGATAGCTGTGCCTGTAGCTGATTAGCAATAAAGACGATTAAGAGAAACGCTATGCCAATATTTTTCATTCTTTGTTGTATTTAATTAGATTTAGTCTAAATAAGAAGGTGCAACAAAGGTAAGTGCAAAGGACATTAATTTTAATACCTATTGTTAGGTATTTTTTAGGACTTTGGATTAGGTAGGGATAAATTCTGGCAATCGCAAAATTGAAAAAAAAGATAGCCGCAAAGTGGTTTGAAGTATATTTTCAATAAAGATAATCCGAAATAAAACTACCTAAAAACCGGAATAAGAAGATATGTCAGGTTTCAATTGTCTGAGAGGGGAGAAGAGTGATAGAAATCCTAATTACTAGCTTCTAATTCCAGATTATTAAATCAAAACCGTATCTTTGCGACTTAAAAATAAGGAGACTATGTCTGAGCAATATAAGTATGATTTAAGAGGCGTTTCAGCCACGAAAGATGAGGTACATGCAGCGATTAAAAATCTGGATAAAGGCTTGTATCCATTAGCATTTTGTAAGGTGATGCCAGATATCACAGGAGGCGATGCGGACTATTGCAATTTGATGCATGCAGATACTGCGGGTACCAAAACGAGCCTGGCTTATTTGTACTGGAAAGAAACCGGAGATGTAAGTGTCTGGAAAGGAATCGCACAGGATGCTATCGTCATGAATTTGGATGATATGGCTTGTGTGGGCTGTACGAAGGATATTCTATTGTCTTCTACCATTGGGCGTAATAAACGATTGATCACCGGGGAGGTCATCAGTACGATTATCAATGCAGCCAATGACTTTTTGGAAATGTTGGGTAATCATGGGGTAGGAGTACACTTAGCGGGAGGGGAGACTGCCGATGTAGGCGATATTGTTCGGACTATTGATGTGGGCTATACCGCTTTTGCCCGAATGAAGCAATCAAACCTTGTGGTCAATGATATCAAGGATGGAGATGTAATCGTGGGGTTTTCCTCTTCCGGACAATCGACTTATGAAACAAACTATAACGGTGGAACAGGAAGCAACGGATTGACCTCTGCAAGACATGATGTGCTCAATAGTGTGTATGGAGAAAAATACCCAGAAAGTTTTGATACTAAAATGCCAAAAGAGGTGGCCTATATTGGAAGCAAAATGTTGACGGATCCCGTGGATATTGAAGGTGTTGGAAGTCTAAATGTCGGCCAGTTAATCTTATCTCCCACAAGGACATATCTCCCTGTCATTAAAAAAATACTTGCAGCATTGCAGCCTCATATCAATGGTATGATTCATTGTACCGGAGGAGGCCAAACCAAAGTCAATAAGTTTATAAAGGACAAACATATTATAAAGGATAACTTGCTGACTACACCTTATTTATTTCAGCTGATCCAGTCAGAATCGGGAACCAGTTGGAAGGAAATGTATCAGGTGTTCAATATGGGACACCGATTGGAGGTTTATCTTCCGGAGGCTTATGCCCAGGAGCTTATCGATATTGCCAGTAGTTTTAATATTGATGCACAGGTCATTGGAAGGGTTGAGGATTTTGAAGGAGAAAAGGTAACGATTGTGAGTGAATATGGGAGGTTTGAGTATTAAAGATTTAGGATTTAGGAATAAGAAATTAGGAATTAAGTGCCGGACTTTAAAGAAAAAGAAACTTATTTGATTCATCACTAGATTTTATGCCAAAAGTTTTTGTACGTCAGAGCGGCACGAACGCCTAATACCGAAAGCTTGTACTGAGCGAAGTCGAAGTACCGAATAAAGTCTACTAAACAGAGTAATCATGCGTTGGTATATAAAACTAATGATGATTCTCGCTTTTCTTGCGGGATTTCATCTGAGTAAAACCTCCGCGAAACCATCTGAATTGCCTACCTATCTAAAAGGCAAGATTGATAATCCAAATATCAAACAACTTACCCTCCGGGTTTATCTTGATTATATCTCGATGGAGGAAGAGGTTCTCTATGTCCCTATTGATTCCAACCGAGGATTTTCCATTCAATTTTCTTTAAATGAACCTGTATTAGTCAGGCTGTCTTATGACAATATTGAGATACCGGTTTTTATTGAACCAGGTAGCATTTTAGTCATGGATATTGATAATACTGTTTCTCCGGTCAGTATTATTTATAAAGGAAATAATGCAGCGGGAAATACTTTTCTAAGAAGTTTTTACAGAAAATTTAAACGGTCGGTAAGCGATGATTTATTCTATGAACTGATAGGAGAGCAGCCACTGGATTTTCGAAAGGCGCTGGATGAAGTGCGGCAGGAAAAATGGGACTATTTTAATGAATTTACCCCCTTTTTTAAAAGCCAGTTTACCACGGCATTTAAAAATTTTATCGCAACAGAAATTGATTACTGCCGGGCTTATTATTTACTGCGATACTGGCAGGAACATTTGCCAATGGCTAAGTCTGCTTCACGGGATACGCCCCGAGAATATTTCACCTTTCTTAATAATATATTGATATCCAATGATTTAGCACTAAATAATATCAATTATCTCTCTTTCCTTGACCAGTATTTGTTTTTTAGAAAACAGAATATTAATACTGCGGACCCTTATTTATTTGAGGCCACCCAGATTCGGATAACAGCCACAGGCATGATCCTCCTTTCAGCACCGGAAAGGCCACCGGTTTTACGCCAAATAAATCAAGGGGAAGAAGTAAAATACCTGAATGAGCAATCTGATTTTAGGTCAAAAGTAATGATTAAAGAGGTTCTTCAGGAAGACTATTGGTATAAAGTAAGGACGACAGATGGCCTGATTGGTTGGATCGTTGGGGGAGGAGCTGCGTTTGAGGAACAAACTTATAGTAGTTCCCCGGAGCACTTTGATTTTTTGTTTGGGAAGACCAAAGAATATATGACGGCCCGTGA
The DNA here is from genome assembly GCA_047619515.1 of Saprospiraceae bacterium. GTDB lineage: Bacteria > Bacteroidota > Bacteroidia > Chitinophagales > Saprospiraceae > JAHDHW01. Next base: position 5,208 of record JBLHJZ010000207.1, read on the forward strand.
TTTTTATAAACGCTTGACACTAGATGAGCCGGAGCAATTGGCGCAGGAGATTGAGGCACTTTCTAAACAAAAAATAGATGAGCGATATTTGAATAAAATCAAGTATGCTTTTGATAAATTGTATCTTGAAAAAGAAATTTTTTATAGTGCCCATAATTACCTGGTCTTTGATGACCCCGAAATTTTGGATGGGAAAGGCGAAGTGACTGATTCTGTTGTTGTTTTAGCATTAGGTACTTACCAAAAATATCAACTCCAATCAATAGAAGAACAAAAAACCAGGTTGTCTTATCCACCAGCTTTTTCTTTAGTGGATAATAACGGGAAACGAGTGACTTTAAGCGACCTGTACGGCAAAGTAGTGTACCTTGATTTCTGGGCTACCTGGTGTACGCCCTGTATTTATCAAATGAAAAACAGCCGGATATGGAAGTCAGGATTTGATGAGGATAAGGTAGTTTTTGTTTATGTCTCTCTAGACGATGAAGAAAATCAATGGAAATCTTTTGTCCAGGCACAGGGCTTTCGGGGTATTCACCTTTTTGCGAATGGGGCCTATACGTCTCAGGTCGCTACTCAATATAAGGTAGATAAACTGCCTTGTATGTATATTATTGATCAGAAAGGCCGATTAGTATATAATTCTACAAAAGAACAGTTGTATATGAGCAGTGAGGAATTTATCAGGTATTTGCTTTCTTTTCAGGAGTGAGAAGAGCTTGCCATGAAGGCGAAGCTTAGCGTAGTCCTTCTTGGTGAGTGGAGAGTGACTTGGAGTTTTTATTCCATTCCTGGAACCTCCGTGCTTCTCCTTTTCTCGGCGGTTTTAAAAATTCACCGCTGAGAAAAGAAGGTTCGCAGAGAGGCCATATAAATTTTACCTTGGGTAAAATAGCCTAAAAGAGAAGTCTAATTCAGTTCCTGGTTAGGCCACATTTCGCCAAATCCAAAAGGAGATAATAATCACCAAAATTACATAGATCGTTTTATAACCAAAAAGCAATCGTTGCGCTTTTGCATACTTACTTTTAAGCGGAGTGAATTCAAAAAGCCCACCTATAATAAGGTAAGGTAAAGCCAAGACGAATAAAGGATTGTACCAAAAAGCAGCAACAACATTACCCTGGAGAAACTGGTGGATCGCCCGTTGCGAACCACACCCAGGGCATTCGTAGCCGGTAAGAGATAAAAATGGGCACTTTGGAAAAAAACTGTTTATCTCTGGATCATTAAGTCCATAGATCATCAGAAAGATAATGATCAAGGCAATTCCAGTAATAATATACTTTACGGATTTGGTCATTTATTTAAAATCCACCCCCAGCGCTTGCGACGAAGGCAATCAAATAGAAAACCACAATCACCAAACCGATACCGGCCGAAATCATCACCCAAAGTTTAGCATTATCAGAGGCTTTTTGAGCCCCGACGACATCTCCTTGTGCCCATTTGGTATCTACCTGGGATGCATAAACTATTCCTATGATTCCGCCAATTAAGCAACACAAAACGGTTGTCAGTATCGCTTCCACCAACCAGGTTTTAGGTTTTATACCAGAAGCTGGCTCATAGCGTTGTTGATATCCACCCTGATTTTGGGGCTGTTGATACCCACCGGTCTGCTGAGCAGGAGGAGGAGGAGTCTGATAAAGTGGTGGCTGACGGGTTTGGATTTGCTCCGGGGGAGCTTCGAACAGGACATTTAATTCCGGTAAGTCACCAGCTCTTGTCCAATCGGTCAATCCTTCATACCAAACATAGGTATCCTTTTGAAGATTTTTGGATTGTAACTCAGGAAAGGAAAATGGACCTAATTGCTGATCCCCGCTTGCGTAGTAGTACTGTTTCATTTTTTTGTAGATTAATAGGGTCTTTTATTATAAGGCAGCAATATAACTAATCTTATGGATTTTTTATGAATAAAAGAGGTTGTGATCAGGGCAATCGCGGCAAAAATGTAGCTCATAAAAGGTGATCGCTTTGCTTTTGATCTAGTGAACCCTTATTGGGTTCAATTCTCTTTATATGGGTATTCAACCAACTTCGTGGTTATTAAAAAGGAGGTCTTCATACCACCGATTTTATCGGTGGCTATTCGATTTAAATCCCTCCAGAATTATTTTTTATAGTAAAGTAGGGATTTCTAGGATTTCATTTTTAGTCACTGGAATTTTAATGGATTCCCTAATGAATACAAATCAAAAAGCAACGTAACTTTACCTACTCATTTTGTACACCCTACATCACAAGATCCTAAGTCGATCTAAAGGGCCTAACCTAATTACTTGTAAAAGAATGCCCATCCAAAAACTGAGCGGTTACGAATACCGAATGCTTGCCCTGAGCGATGAAGGAGTCGAATGGGCCGGTTACCCCCTATTGCTGATCTGCTTTTTCTTTCAACCTTTTTCCAGCTTCCTCCAACTCATTTCCTTCTTTTTCCAATTTTTTTAATTGCTCTTGTTGCTTTTCAGTAATGTCGTCCGGGTTATTTTCAATAAACTCCATCAATTCCTCTTTCTTTTCCTGCCAAAGTTGCCTATCAT
>JBLHJZ010000208.1:0-7729 GCA_047619515.1 Saprospiraceae bacterium
CTCAGCGATGAAGTGTATGAACATTTAATCTACGATGGTGCCCCGCACCAGAGTGTATTAAGGTATCCGGACTTATTTAAAAGGAGCCTTGCCGTTTACTCGTTTGGAAAAACATTTCATAATACAGGCTGGAAAATCGGCTATTGTGTAGGGCCTGATTACCTGATGAAGGAGTTTCGGAAAGTCCATCAATTCAACGTCTTTTCGGTCAATTCTTTTGTGCAATATGGCATTGCTGATTTCCTGGAAGACCCGGAACCTTATTTAAGTCTCCCTGGTTTTTATCAACAAAAAAGAGACTTCTTTGGCGAAACGATGCAGGGTTCTCGCTTTAAGCCCTTGAGCTCGGAAGGTACTTATTTTCAACTTTTCGATTACTCGGAGATTAGTAATGAGCCGGATACAGACTTTGCCAAAAGACTTACTATGGAACATGGTGTTGCGGCTATTCCCGTTTCTGTTTTTTACTCAAGTGGCCGACAGGATAACATGATTCGCTTGTGTTTCGCTAAGACAGAAGCCGTTCTTGAAAGTGCCGGAAAAAAGTTAAAGAAAGTTTAAAAAAAAGGAGCAGGTTGTCAAAGGTCAGGTGGACAAAAACTTCAACGATTTAGCCCAATTGACTGCATCCCTTGACAACCTGATCACTTGTCCACCTCCTCACCCCTCACCATTCCCCTCTCACCTCTCACTCCTGGCCATTCGCCCCTCGCCCCTATAAATTGGTACTGTTATTGGATAAAAACGTATAACACACTATTGAAAACATATCCATTCTTTATTCGGAATCAAAATTATCCCGGAGAATACCATTTTACATAATAATTCGGCCATAGAAAAATTGAACCATGTTCTATCAATTATTGAATAAGTCTGGTAAATTCACGCTGCTATTAGTGTTGACAACATTGTTAATGCAATCTTGTATCCATCACAAAGATTTGGTAATGCTTAATGGCAATGAGACCCTTCCGGATGATTTTCGTTCAGATAAGTTGCTGCATGTTACGCAAACTCAAAAGTATGAGGTGTACAAAATACATCCTTACGACCAATTGATGATCAAAGTCAATGCTTTTGAAGGGAGTACGGAACAATTTTTAAACCGGGAATTTGCTACGGAGACGACTACCAGCCGAGAAATTAACTATGACCCGGCTTCTTTGTATTTCAATACCTATACGGTCGATCAAAATGGAAACCTGGATTTACCAGTAGTAGAAAAAATCAGCGTTGCCGGGCTTACCACCGTGCAAATCAAAGAAAAACTGGATGAGGCGTATAAACCATATCTGAAATTCGCTTCTACCAATGTGAAAATTGCCAATAGCCGAATCACGGTAATGGGTGAGGTCAATAGTCCGGGAGTTCACTATCTGTACAATGATCAAAATACTATTTTGGATGCGATCAGTATGGCTGGAGATTTTACGGATTTTGGAAACCGCAAAAAAGTAAAGCTCCTCCGACATACCGACGAAGGACTTGCCACTATCTACCTTAATATGAATCGCTCGGAGTTTTTATATTCTGATTATTATTATATCCGTCCTTTCGATGTAATCTACGTAGAACCAACAAAGAAAAAGGCGAAGGATGTAGGTGCAAATTCAACGGGTATCATTCTCTCCGCTATTTCCGTCGGTGCTTTAATACTCAGTTTGTTTACCAGATAATTAATGCGCTGTCCCTAAGCTTCCAAAACCATTTCGAGAACACCTGATCTAAGATATTACACAATATAATTTTCAAAAGAAACCACACCACTTTTGCACCCAAAATCTACATTTTCAGTATAACAGTTCTGGTAAACTCTTTAATGACAGGCTTATTGGATAGAATTATTTTTATAGTTCCCGTCGTTTTGTAGTTGAGTGCCGGTTAAAAAATAAATCCGACATTCCTCAATCTAAATGATTCTGAAATAGCGATAGCGATTGAAGAATCGGTTAGATTGAGGAACCCAAAAGAGGATTTTATTTTTTGAGCAGTACTGAGAAAAATTAAAACTTAGTGGTAATGGATAAATCGAAGAAAAAAAATTTTGGAGAGGTCAATTTGAAAAATCTCTTTAAGCAGATTTACGATCGGAAATTCTACTTCGCGGCAAGCCTTTTCCTCTGTTTGGCTCTTGCCTATGCTTATATAAAAACAGCGCCACCAGTCTTTGAAATCAGCACTTCTGTACTTATAGATGCTTCCGGTAAAAATAGACAACTTGGAGACAGTAGATATGTTGACGGAGGAGTAGGCGCAATAGAATCAGAGATAAATCTCTATAACGAAATGGCCATTCTAAAGTCCTTTTCTCTTGTCGAGCAGGCCTTAAAAGATGTGGATTTTGGTGTTTCTTATTTTTCGAAATATACACTTGCCTCCAGGGAACATTACGGGTATTTCCCACTTGAGGTCGTTATTGCGAAGGGAAAGCCACAGCTCTTTGGCGAAAAATTCAAGGTGGAATTACTCGGAGGAGATAAATTTAAATTATCTATCGAAACGAAAAAATTTAGTGTTTCCAATCCTGAAAATAATACAACACATGAAGTGGGCAATAGTCTGAATTTTTCCCAGACCTACTCTTTCGACCAGGAGATCAAGCATGATTATTTTAATTTTACAATCAAAAAGCCTTCTTATAAAGTCAATACCGAAGATTTTGAGCAACATGATTTATCTTTTCAAATCAATAGCCTATCAGGATTGGCAAACCACTACCAGAGCATCTTAAAAGTAAGCCAGGTAGATATTCAGGCGAGTATTTTAAAATTAGATGTTTCCGGCCCTTCAGCGGACAAGGAGATTGATTTTCTAAATGCTCTTTTAAATGCTTTTATCAGTAGAAAACTATTCGAAAGAGAGGAGATCGCTGCCGGTAAAGAAAGCTTTATCCGCGATCAACTTGAAAGTATTTCGGATTCCTTGTCCAGAGCCGAAAGAAAACTGGAGAATTTCAAACAGGGCGCCAATGCAGTCGATTTGACTCGTTCTGCTTCCAATGCACTCGACCAACTTCAGACGCTAGAGACGGATAAAGGGCAAATTGCCCTGAATATAAAATATTATCAATCCTTACTCCAATACATCAACGATAATGATGCTATTGATAAAATAGTTGCCCCTTCAGTAGTAGGTATTGACGATCCGATACTCAATGACAACCTCATAGAGTTGAAGCGGATTCATTCCGAAAAAACACGCCTGGAATTTTACAAAGGTGCAAAAAGTTATGACCTCGTACTGATCGCGGAGCAGATTACCAATACGACGAACGCTCTGAAAGAAAATATCCGAAATCTCATCAGTTCGGCAGATTTGCAGTTAAGAGATCGAAGCCAACGAATCGCAAGGCTGGAAACAACGATCAACCAACTGCCGGTAAACGAAAAAAACTTATTAAACTTCGAGAGAGAGAATACTTTGTATGGAAATATGTACAATTATCTAAACCAGGAATTGGCAAAAACCGAGATTGCCAGGGCTGATGAGATGTCAGACACAAAAGTATTGGACAAACCCCGACAAATTGGTGACGGTCCTGTTTCTCCACAGAAATTGTTGGTTATGCTTTTAGCACTGATCATTGGCTTTTTGATCCCCTTACTTGGAATCATCTTCTCTGACAACGCTTCGGAAGGTATTCAACAAGTCTCCCAAATCGAACAATATGCTAATATCCCGGTATTGACGCAGGTAGAAACTTTCAATAATTCGCTATCTACGCTGGCAAATTATAAAACGGATTGGGACAAAGAAGAAACTTTTAGAAATCTAAGCGCCAATCTTCAGTATAGGGTGCCGGATCAGGAGAATAATGTAATCGGTATCACTTCAACGCTCCAGGGTGAAGGCAAAACATTTTGTGCGCTCAACCTGGCTGCAAATTATGCTAAGGCAGGAAAGAAAACCTTATTGATCGATTTGAACTTCCGTAATCCCGTACTCGCCCGCGGGCTTAATATACAGGACATGCACGACCTGAAAACTTACCTGACAGATAATGCTTGTTCGGTAGAGAAGGTAACACAACAGCACCAGCATATTCCAAATTTGTATTATATCATTACCAAAACGCCGGAGAATAACCCTCATCAATATTTATCAAATAGCAGATTACATACTTTGATCACTGCATTGAAGTACGAATACGATTATATCATTATTGATACCCCGGCAGTCGGATTGGTTTCGGATTACCTGCTTATTGCCAAATACACGGATATCAATCTCTTTATCACCCGGAGAGGCGTTGCCAAAATCAGCCACCTTGATGAATTGGAAACGCTTATTCAAAAAGGGCAAATAAAAAATCCGTTTATCGTTTTTAACGGAATAGCCAAAAATAATAATCCTGCTAAGCACTACGCTAATACCGGTAAAACACTTGCCAAAGGGAGATTCCTGAAATGGCCAAAGACTTTCCGGAAATCAGTTTCTTAGCACATCCTGCAAATCCTGTCGAAAAAAAAATATTAAATTAGTCTAACAATCATCAAAAAAAGCAATGGGTTCTGAATTTTTCGAGGTCGCTTTACCAGAGATGGATAGCATATATTTTTATGGCTATTTGGGGCTTACCTTTATGATTGCTTTGCGACTGGTATTGAAGAGCCAGTCAAAGTACAAATTTGAATTACTCTTTTTGTCCTTTTTTTTGATGTCTGGAAGTATCAGTGATATCCTGACTTTTAAAATTCCGGGCGTTTCTTTTTTTGAAATCCAGCCGGATCGTTTTCTGTTTTTCCTTTTTGCATTTTTTCTGGCTAGAAATTTACTTTTCCCTAATAAAGATATTCGGTTACCAATAGGCTGGTCAATGCCCTGGTTTAAAATTTTCATATATATCTATGTCTTTTTAGTGATTTCATCTCAGGTGTTCCATGTCAATGATAATGGCGCAGCAGAATTGATTACCAATACAGTATATGCCTTGAATATCTTGCTGTTTATGTATTGTGTACGAGTGATGACGGACGAGGAGACCATTCGAATCATAGGAAGTGCCTTGATCATAGGAGCTATCTTTGCCAGTATTACCAGTATTATCCAATTCTTAATTGATCCGATGTTCCTGAGAGTAGGAGATCAGCGGATTGCATTTGGCTCGACTTTGAGATCGAATGGTTTGTTTATCAATGAATACCTGAATGCTTATTTAATAATCACCGCACTAGCCTGGGTTTTGATCACTTATAAAGACGGGGTCATTAAATACTTGCTGTACGTGATTTTTTCAGTAGGGGTTATTTGTTCTTTTCAAAGAATGAGCTGGTTGATATTAAGTATCGTTTCGTTTATATATTTCACACAAATTCGAAAAATATCCTTTTCCCGCTTACTGGCAGTAGGCCTGGTTGGCTTGAGTATACTGATTACCGTATTTATGCTTTTTCGGGCAGATATTATGAATTCCACCCTGGTAAAACAAAGATTGTCTGAACCGATTGATAGCCGTGCCGGATACTATACTACGGCATTAGACAACGTTGGCAAGAAGCCTATTTTTGGGTTCGGAGGAAAAAATAATGATGTATATTATTACAGCATGTTGATGATCACCTCCAACAGAGACAGAGCGACAGGTGTCGCCGGAGATTTTCATAGCGGCTATTTCTCTACCATGTTTTATTATGGTTTGCTGGCGTTCCTGGCTTTTGTCGGCATTGTAGTGACCACGATAGGGTATTTTGGGAGCCTTTTAAAAACGCACCTGATTTTTAGTATTCCTTTTTTAGTGGCCTTGCTATTTGGTGTCGGCAACTTGACCAACACCTTCTTACTAGACTCCTACTTATGCCTTATTTTGGCAATACACCTGGGCATTGGTCAAAAACTTAAAGAGCTGTACACTACTTCAAACGGAACCCACGAATTGTTCCTTCCATCCAATAACACTAAGGCATGAGTTTATTCCAAAAGCTAAAAAACCTTATTGGTAAAGGACATGAACGTACGGTCAAAGCCAAAAAAAACATTTTACTTTCTATTATTTATAAGGGGATTGGGATACTTATCGGTTTTGCTTATTTTCCCATCTCTTTGGAATATCTTGGCCCAGCAAAATTTGGTGTTTTCTTAACCCTTACCTCTGTGATCGATTGGTTTGCTGAGTTTGACATTGGTATTGGTAATGGATTAAGAAATAAGATGGGAGAAGCGATTGCCGATGGAGATCATAAAAAAGCCAGAGCTTACGTCAGTACCGCTTATTTCGCGGTCGGAAGTATTTTCTCCGGAGCCTCCGTCGTTTTTATCGGCGTATGTTTTTTACTCCCCTGGGCTGATCTTTTACAAGCTGACCCTTCCTGGAATAATGAGATCGCAATCATGGCCATGTTGATGTTTGCGGCATTTGCTATAGATTTCGTATCCAGATTAGTCTATCAAATTTTTTATGCGCTTCAAAGAACTGCGGCCATCTCTTTGTTTTCACTGATCTCCAAAGTAAGCTTCCTACTTCTCATCATTTTTCTTTTATACTTTACAGAGCAATCACTTATTCTTTTTGGAGCAGCGAAGACGTTTACCTTTGCTGCTGTTCCTTTAATTGTTGGTATTTATTATTTTAAAAACGATTTTAAACAATATAGGCCATCCTTTAAACTGGCCAAAAGGTCTTTATTCAAAGATATTTTTTCTCTCGGGGTTCAATTTTTTATCATCAGAATGGCCATGTTGGTTATCCACCAAACCAATAATATTCTCATCGCCCGATTAGTTTCCATAGAGGAAGTACCCGCTTATGAAGCCTCTTATAAATACATGTCGATATTCCTAACCTTGTTTGTGATTATGACCAATCAACTTTGGGGTGCCAGTATCGAAGCTTATCGAAAGAAAGACATGGAATGGATGAAAAACACGGTGCGAACAGTAGTGAAAATATGGTTCGCTACCATATTATTATCGATCATCATGATATTATGCTCCCCTTTTGTATTTAAAATTTGGTTGCAGGGCAGAATAGAAATTCCGTTAATGCTTACCGTAGCCGTGACGATTTCAATTGCTTTTACTAATTGGGTGAATATGTTCAACCTTATCCTTAATGGCACAGGCAAGATAAGGATACAAATGTACGCCTGGATTCTGGCAAGTATCATCAACATACCGCTCTCTATTTTTTTAGCCAAAACAATGGGTTTAGGCACTATTGGTATTGTTTTAGGTACTGTATTCTCGATGGTTCCTTTAATAATAATATCTCCCATCCAGGTTCGTAAGGTTTTGCGGTTAAAGGATAAAGGGATCTGGGCGAAGTAAATCTAAAATAAAACAAATCATTATGAAAGTTGCAATAGTAAGCGGTTCATCCGGTCTGATTGGTAGTGAAGCCTGTAAATTTTTCCATGGCAAGGGATTCCTCGTCATTGGGATTGATAATGATATGAGAAAGTATTTTTTCGGACAGGAAGCCAGCACAAAACCCATGGAATATGAGTTGAAAGCTCAGCTCGACAATTTCAAACTTTATAATATCGACATTCGGGATACCAAAGCGCTTGAAAATGTCTTCATCGAATACAAGTCTGATATAAAAGTAATCATCCATACCGCTGCACAGCCTTCTCATGACTGGGCGGCGAGAGAACCTTTTACTGATTTTTCAGTGAATGCCACGGGCACTTTAAATATGCTGGAATTTACGCGGCTACATTGTCCAAAAGCCTCTTTCATTTTTACAAGTACTAACAAGGTCTATGGGGATACGCCCAATTTTTTGCCCTTA
>JBLHJZ010000209.1:0-7723 GCA_047619515.1 Saprospiraceae bacterium
AAGGAAGGATATCGGGTGCTTGCTATTGCTCCTAAAGATAAATATACTGGCTTACTGATAGACAATGGCTGTGATTTTGAATCCATCGAACTGGATAATTACGGTTCTAATCCTATCCGGGACTTTAAAAGTTTTCTAACCTTTAGAAAAATTTACCGGCGTCAGAAGATTGATTTTATCTTTCACTATACGATCAAGCCAAATATTTATGGTTCTTTAGCAGCTTTTACACGAAGTATTCCAAGCATTGCAGTCGTTACAGGCTTGGGGCATTTATTTACTAAAATTAGCTGGAAAACGACAATTGCAAAGATCTTGTACAAAATTGCTTTCTTAAAAGTTTTGCAGGTGTGGTTTTTAAACGAAAGTGACGCCTCTATTTTCTCGCAAATAGGCCTGGTTCCTGAATCCAAAATAAAATACCTGCCCAGCGAAGGAGTCAATACTCAACATTTTCAACAATACGCTTATGGCATTTTATCTAATTCCACGTTTAAGTTCATGCTGGCAAGTAGACTTATCATTGAAAAAGGAATTAGAGAATATGTCGAAGCAGCCCGCTTAGTAAGGAACGAAGGTTTTAATGTAGAGTTTCAATTGCTCGGATTCATAGAATCTGCTAATCCGCAAGGTATCAGTCTGGAAAAAGTGAAGCAATGGGAAGCGGAAGGGTTAATCCGTTATTTGGGACACACAGATGATATACGGCCCTACCTGAAAAAAATTGACTGCCTGGTTTTGCCGACCTACTATCGAGAAGGCGTACCCCGAATTCTCATGGAAGGAGCCAGTATGCAAATCCCGTTGATTGCTACTGATAATATTGGCTGTCGACAAGTAGTAGAAGATAGCGTTAATGGTTTTTTATGCCAACGTAAGAACCCGACAGACCTAGCCAGATGTATGAAGCAAATGATGATACTAAACACCGAAGAACGGGCACATTTTGGTTTGTTAGGCAGACGCCGGGTTTATACATTGTATCATGAAAGTATCATTATAAATAAGTACCTTCGAACGTTAAGACATTACTTTAATGTGAATAAAAAAACGCCTTTATCGGTCAAGCCTATTTTAGAAAAGAATGAATTGAAGTATTGATTTTACGGTTAAAATGGGTGCTTAAAGATTAAGTGTTTTCAATGGCGTTGTTGCATGAATCAAGGTAAAAAGATAGGCCAAGTTTTGTATTTTTGAGTTACAATGAACAAAACGTACACTTCAAACAGCCCGGTGAAATCAGTTTTCACCGGGCTGTTTAGAGCAAAGTATGTTGGGTCTTTACTTTATGGTAAAGGTTGCTAAAGATTGAAGGTACTCCTGTGTTATACTTAATATATAAAGGCCCTCAGGTAAATCACTCAGATCAATGTTAAGTTCTTCTCCTATTCTTGATTCCTTGCGAATCAACTGGCCAAGTGAGTTATGAATTTGAAGAGTCAAATTGTTGTCCTGACTAAATTTTGCAGGGATTACTGCCGTTATCCTTGAACTGGCAGGGTTTGGTGAAAGGAATAATCGCATTTGATCTTTATCTGAATTAGTTTGCCATACCCCGGCTTTAACCGGAGAATATTCAAAAACGCCATCCCAATCAATTTGCTTCAAGCGATAATAATTCAAGCCTATTACCGGATGATCATCCAAATAAATATATTCATTGATGGTGGAGGAAGTCCCTTGACCATCCAGAAATTCAATCATCTCCCAATCATTACCGGTTCGGCTCCGCTGGACTTCAAAGCCTCTATTGTTCGCTTCGGAAGCAGTTGCCCAAGACAATTCCAAGCCTTCCTTCAATTGAACAAGCTTTACATCAATCAATTCCACAGGGAGGGAAGCCCCCATAGAAATGGTCTGAGGACAAGAAGCGGTATTGGGATTACCTCCGTTGTCCATCGCTGTATAAGTACGAGTGATCGTATAAGCAGCAGGACATGGCCCCCCCATAGATACATCCATGGATGTTAAGGAGACCCAAGAGTTAGTAGTGGTGGCCGTACCTCCGGCAGCAATGAATGCAGCAACGTCCGGATATGGAGAGGGTATCGTTGGACAATTGCCAGATATTGCTGGTGGACAAATAAATTGGGTGACGGTGGCTAAATTGGAATAAGTAAAGGCATTAGGCGAAACGGATAGAGTCAAAGATTTGCTCCTAACCTCCTTAGCCCTATTCATATCAAGGCTAGTTGATAAAGGGGCATTTTTATTTAATTCTGTGCTTTTGGTTGTATTATTTGCATTCACCGCGTTAGCAAAGAAGAGGCAGCAAAGAAATATACCCGCTAGGAGAAGCTTTGGGTTCAAAATATTCGAAATTCTGTTCATCATCATAATGATTATTTATAATTTTAGTAAAATAAAAAAAAAAGGGTATAGAAGAATTGCCCCCTGAAAATATCCATAGATACATTAGGTTCCTTTGATCTACTTTTAAGCACGAAGTTATTTCTCTTTATTAGAGTGACTAATAAAGTAGAAAGAACTAATTAGCTCTTGTTTTACAATAAAGTTTGAGGAAAAAAAACAAACATAATAAAAATTATCCTCATAATTTATATACATGTTGAATTTTATAAAAATTGCATTGATAAGACGTTGAACAAACGGGAATCAGAGGAAGGTAAATAGCCTCTCTGTGAAAGTGTCGTACATTCTTCATATAATAAATGGACGAAGTAGTCCAGGAGAAAAAACCGTCATGGATTTATGGGACGAGGCACTATTTGCCGGTAAGCAGCCTGCTTTCGTTGAGCATATAAGTAAGCTGTTCGTCGCCGCGAATGTTCATTTGCTCAATTACTTTTATACACTCCCGGTATTTCTTATCCTGAAAATAATTAAGGGCTAGGTTTTTTAATAAAGTGCGGTATTTGGGTGTCAGTTCCAAACCTTTTAAATAAACTTCTTCTGCTTCCGCATAACGACCCATTTCGGTGTAGATGGTACCCATGGCATTGTAAACCCGGTAGCTGTTGGGTTGATATTTTTCGGCAAGTTTTATTTCTTCCAACGCCTTATCGTACTGTTTTTGATTTTGGTAAACCAGGGAAGTCAGTATTTCTATCGGGTCGGTATTAGGCCCGAGATTTTGCCAATATTTTTTTCCTTTTTCAGCCAAGGCAATGGCCTCTGAAAAATTATTGCTACCTGCCGCCTCAAAGGTTTTTTTCCAGATCTGCTGAAACCGTAAATCCCCCAATGCATTTACTGTATTTAATATTAACAATAGCGCCAGAACAGCAAAGGTCCATCTCGGTATTTGAAGTGCCCGTTTTGATGTTGCCAGTATCCGGTCATAGGTGCCAATCACCATTCCGGCAATGGCAGCAAGATAACTCAGATGACCTATTCTTTCATGGGGGAAACTAAAGACCTGGTCAACAGCAAAAGCAAGCAAGGCTCCAAAAAGGGCCATATAAAAAATAGTTTCTGAAAAACCTTTGGCTCGTTTTATAATCCGAAAAGCCATGATAAAAAGCATTCCCCAGGCCAACATATAAGCCAATAAACCAGGAATTCCTCTTTCCACACCAATCTGCAACCAGGAATTATGTGGTCTGATCAGAAAATAATCACCATAGGCAATGGAAGGAATATCTTTAAGATAAGGTGCTGCGGCTAACTTCCAATTTCCCGCTCCTACTCCGAGGATAGGATGGTCTTTGATCATAAAAAGGCTTTGCTCCCAAAGCATCAATCGTTCATTTATCGTAGAGCTGGATGCAGAAAATCCCCCGCGGTTACCTATTATACTGGAAACTCTTTCAACAGTTGATTGTATAACAGGCCCTCCAATATTCAGTTGAGAAACCAGAAAAAAAGAGAACACCAAGAGGGAAATACTCCCAAAGTTAAGCCCCCACCAACGCCGAAGGTGTATTTTGGAAAAGTGCTTTTTATTTATAAAGACCAAAATATTGGCAGCCAATATGATCATGGCCACAGCTACCCATGCAGAGCGGCATTGCGCTATTATAATGGCCACTATTTCCGCACCCAGAGCTATTGCAGCTATTATTCTCCAGCGGAAGGAACCTGAAAATAGTTGCCCTATTGAAAATGGCAGTAATATCGCTAGAAAAGAACCATATAGGGTACGGTTAAAAGTAAAGCCATACGGAAATTGAATATTGGCTTCATTAAAACCAATACCAGTATATTGTAGTATACCTGCCAGGCTGTGAAATAAGCCAAGGAGGGTCAGTGCCTTCAGGATTATTCGGTAATAATTATTCTCTTTTTGGAATATCCACACCGCAGCAATCAATAAAGCATTAGCAGCTAGTTCCTGCCCTATTGCCAGGAAGGCCTCTGGTACATTAATGGCCTGCAATGAAACCACTATGCTCCATAACCACCCTCCAACCCATAGAATTAAAAACCATTTTGCCGAAGAGGTATTAAGATAAATGATCTTTTTTTTAAATAGGAAATGATAGCATAAAAAACCAAGGCTGAGTATAGAGAGAATGATGGTCCGGATTGCAGGTGCAGGCTCTGATGTCGTATAAGTATGAGCAACAGACATGAACACCAGCACAGCAATAAGCCAGTAAATATTAAGGCTGGTGTGATTTATTTTTTTTCTCTCCTCATCGATCTTACCAATAGGATTTATTGTTTTCTTATTTGCTTTTTTAGTCATGTCAGCTATGAATATTATTGGTTCTTATTTTGGCCTAGATAATCGCATAAAACTTGCCCAACTAAACGATGGGCATAGGCATTCCAATGTCCATCTTCTTCAAACTCAAATCTAAGTTGATGTTGATTATAATCTTGTACAAACAAGGGATATAAATCCAAAAATTCAAAACCCAGCTTTTGACATTGTTGGGCTAAATAATCATTGAGTCAAATTGGATCAGTTTAGAAACAGTTTAGTTGTTTAGCCATCAAACACGCCACAAAACTCTTTCTGATTATTGCTGCCAATTAACTTTAGCTTTTTGTTCCGAGGTCAAAACTTCTTCTTGAATTTTCTTCTTTAGCTCCAGGAATTTGGCGCTTTCTTCACTGCTTCTTACACCATCGTCCATGATTCCTGACGCTTTGCTTAGGGTGATAATTTTTATTTTTTGTTCATCAGTTAATTTGATTTGCAATTCGGTTTCTATTTTTTCGGTCAAAAAGGTGCTGAGTTCAGTTGTGGTTATAGGTTGTTTTTTAACGCCACATGCTGTAATCAGACCAAGTAAAATCATAATAGCTAAAAAGGATATTAACTTAGGCATATTGAAGTGATTTGGTGATTAAGAACCTGTCCAAAAAATATTAGCTGGTCTGCGAAAACGTCTTTTCCGCTCACTCTGCGGCTTTTTCTTCCGAATCCGTACGGATCCGAAACAAAAGAGCCTTGATTGACCAAAAAATACTATTTTCTCGACATAGCAAACAAAATTTGGACAGGTTCTAAGAAAATCAAAGGTATAATTTTATTTCATTCTATAAGTGTTTGATTAGTGCATATACAGCAGGTAATTCAACTTTGTGATCCTTTTCCAAAACCATATTTGTTTGGAGAGTAGAATAACCTGACTCCAGTATTTTGTAATCTGCCACTTTAAACCATTTCTGTATTTCTGACAAAGAAATGCCAAGTGGTGGAAAATGACTGGTCAATACTCTTTTCAAGGGCAAAGGCAACTGGGAAAAACGACTGGCCAGGTCTTGAATATAGACTTGGATATTCGGTGCCGTTTCTATGAGATATAGCGTTCCGGCTTCACCCATCAATATTTTTATATGATCGATAAAGGCAGGCCGGTGTTCAGTTGGAATTTGATGTAATACGCCTCGAAGATAAATATTGGCATCTCCTGTTTTCTTTTTAAATGAGGTGACAGCCTCTTTATCCAATACGTTTAGCTGTACAAAAATCAGGAGCGAATTGTCATTTTGTTTTTGGGCTAAAGCGATGGCTTTTTTTGAAGCATCAATACCGATCACCGTGGAATAAAGTGAACCTAAGAAACCAGTTTGTATACCGCTGCCACATCCCAGATCAAGTATGGGCAAAATAGAGTTGAAAGCAGATTGAAAAATACTGTAGTCTTTTGATATTGCCTCAGAAGGCAGTACATCCCATAAGGCGGATTCGTTGCTCACTTGCATTTGACGCCAGAGTTGATCCCAATACAAGCCAATATTAATTGTATTATTATTCTTAAGTTTTTCTTTTGGCATTGTTCAATATTACTTGATAGACTCCTTTTTATGTTTAATTCCTTTGCACCTTAATTGTGATAACTCTTCCCGGTCATACACCAAATTCTTATATCGGGCGAAATTCTTTTCATTTTCTAATTTTGTCAAAAAGGTATCATATACTTCATACTTATCGAAAAAGTCTCCTGCCAGGATATGATGCATTAATCCAATAGCAGAATCCGTTTTTTCAAAATGACCATTTATTTCATAAAAATTAATAGTGACGGGATTGTAGTATTGCCTGATCAATCGTTCAATTAAAGCATATGCTCCGTTAATGGAAGTATAGGTTTGTTCCAAACCTTCATGTAAAGAATTGCTTCTTAAATGATCGGCAATCGTTTTTGAAACCAAAAAAGCACTTTTCAATGCCAGAAAAACACCGGTAGCAAAAATCGGGTCTATAAAGGTTCCTGAATCTCCGATCATAGCGTATCGATCTCCCCATTTCTTTCCTACCTTATAAGAATAATTACCGCTAAGCAAAACAGGAGTACACAAGTCTGCAGATTTGATCAACTCTTTAACGAAAGAGGAACTGTTCAATTCTTTTTTATATAATTCGACTTGCCATTCTTCCGGGTTTGCAAATGTTGATTTTTGCTTTTTTACATATTGACTATCTAATACGACGCCCAGGCTCATTCTATTTCCGGAAATAGGTATGCACCAAATCCAGCCTTTTTTTTCTCCTCCCAGGTATACGATTTGTTGAATCCCTTCTTCTAAGCCGTCTACTGCATTAGCTCCCTTCCAGTGAGCAGATAATGCCGTTCGTTCCAGATTTTCAATCTTCTTCTTTTCCTTAAATCGATTAGCCAAAAAACTTTGTTGACCCGTGGCGTCTATTAAAAAAGCACCTTTGTATGTTTCCAGCCTCTCTTCTCGTTCAACAGTCACTGAAACGCCCTCATTCTCAAAAATGACATCCTTTACCTTAGTGCTTTCCAGCACTTCAGCCCCCTCCTTTTTGGAATTATCCAGCAATATCTTATCAAAAACAGCTCTGTCTACATGACTGGAGATAGCTGCGGGGCCTTCAATATATTTGGAGAAACAATAATTAGAAAATTCCTGACCATCCGCATTTAAAAAGCGGGCTCCAGGTTTGGGGAAACTAGTCGCCTGCACTTCTTTTAATACCCCAATTTCCTTGAGTAAGTCATAACAAAAAGGTAACAAAGATTCTCCGACATGTGGCCTTGGAAATAATTCTTTTTCAAATAAAATACACTTCAATCCACGTCTTGTAAGCAAGGTGGCAGCTGTGGAACCAGCAGGTCCCCCTCCAATGATAATAACGTCATATCGCTTCGAATGCATAGTTTTTTCTTTTTTTTCTAAAAGGGTCTTAAAGTTCACCTACCTCCGTTATCTTTCCAGAGATTAGTAAGTCTCCTAACAATTCATCTAAGTTAGTCAATCGGCCAGTCAATTTTGCCTGAGCCCTGATCAAACGAATCTCTCGTTCACCAAATGTTTTTAAAATCTTCTTTCCTGCGCCCAA
>JBLHJZ010000210.1:0-7717 GCA_047619515.1 Saprospiraceae bacterium
TTTTTGGAAAATTACTATTTGGCTTATCAATACATTAATTAAAAAATAGTTGACCCCGCCGGATCATAGTCAGGCAGGTCTTTTATAGGCAGCTCAATACCTTTATGATGAAAAAATGTACACTCGCAATCCTTATCGTTTTTATGGCTTCGGCCTGGTCATTTGCACAACAAGATGCAATGTTTACTAAGTATATGTTCAACAGTCTGGCCTACAATCCAGCCTTTGCCGGGAGTCCTGAATACTTATCCGTTCGATTATTATATCGCGATCAATGGTTGGGCTTGGAAGGCGCTCCGACCTCCCAGACTTTTACTATTCATTCGCCAGTTTCAGAACGAATTGGTTTGGGCTTAGGAATAGTGAACGATAAAATTGGAGCAACCGGATCTACAACTACAAATATCAGCTATGCCTATAGGATTCCTTTCGGAAAAGGAAAGGTGTCAATGGGTTTGCAGACTGGTTTTTCCAACTGGAGAGCAGACTGGAATGAACTCAAGTTTAGAGATCCGGCTGCAATAGATAATTCTTTTATGGAAATGACACCAAGTTATTGGATGTTCAATTTCGGAGCGGGAGTTTTTTACTATGCACCAAAATACTACGTAGGCATTTCGCTTCCTCATTTATTTAATAATGACCTGAGGAGAGATGTAGGAGGAGAGGTAGAAATTTGGGCGCAGCAATACCGGCATTTTTATTTTTCAGCGGGTGCAGCAATACCGATCAAAGGGGATGCTATGATTTTTAAGCCCTCTATTTTGATCAAAAGCGTCGGACTCTTTGGCGATTTTACGCCTGCTTCCAGCAATCCATCTAAAGTCGGGGCTCCCACAGAATTCGACCTGGATGCATCGGTATTATTTTACAATACTTTATGGCTTGGCGTATCAATAAGGGGCGCTTTTGAAGCCAAGACATTCGGGGGAAACAGTTCCTTTGACTCTGCGGATATCTGGGTAGCCTATTACCTTATGAGTGGCATCAGGGTCGGTGCGGCCTATGATTATTCGATCAACAAATTAGGAGATTATAATAAAGGATCATTTGAACTAATGCTTGGATATGACTTTAATTATAATAGCCAGAGTTTTAATACCCCGAGGTATTTTTAGGGGATATCTGAGTTTAAATTTTACTATACAATAAAAAGTTTCGGCTGATTCATTTCAGTCGAAACTTTTTTTTTGTACAAATAAAAGATTATTCTTATCTTTGGTAATGTAATTACCTGATTACCAAATAGATGTATTCTGAAACTCAACTAAATCAATACTTTTGGATCAACATGTTCATTGTTAAATGATTTAACTGACTGATGTCATTTAGAGTTATCAATAGTCTAAAAATAACCTGTCAACTTGCCTTTGCCGATCCCTACGGACACGTTCTGTGCAGGCAAGCTTTCGAAGTTTAGCGGAAGTGGTAAATGTCCCCATTAATCGGGATCAATCAAGCTAAATTCCGAACCTGGGAGAGATAAGCTATTTTTTGACCAATACTTAATTAACATATTTCAAAATCCTCTCACTTATGAAAAAATTGAAAACTTTTATTCTTTTTACGTTATCAATTTTAGCTTCCACAACTTCTACGTTCGCTCAAATCTACCCGGTTTCATTGAATGAAAGAGTGGAAAAAAGTACTACCATCGCTATTGTGACGGTAAACGAGAAACATGCTTACTGGGACGATAATAGGGCAAATATTTATACTCTCAATGTTTTGGAGGTAGTCGCTTATTTAAAAGGATACCATACCCAAAGTGAAATAACTATGATTACTGAAGGAGGGGTAGTAGATAATAATGCTCAGAAGTCTTATCCTGAAACCAAGTTGAATCTAAAAAAACAGTATCTCGTTTTTCTAGATGAGGAAAATTATGTCGTTGATAATAAAAATTATCGTTTAGCCCAGCCGAATTCCATCCAGTGTCTGGCTATAGCACGTGTACAGGGAGCCATGCTTTTTCAGGATGGAAAATATCACGATGCATTAAGTGAAGCACCTCAAACCGAAGAAGAGTTACTGGATAAAATTCAAAACCAGGTCAGGCAAAAAGCTAAAAGGCCTGATGGGAAAACCTACCAGGCCAAAATCTATACCCCGGAACAAAATAGTATTAATAGGAATGCTTTTATGATTACTTCCATAGAAGATGGATTAGGAACGATGGCTCCCGGACCTTTTGTTGGAGGCACCATAGTAACCGGTAATGAATTAGTTATAAAAGCTTCCGGAGGCGGATTTGGAGCTTCTCAGGGGACAGGGAAAGTGGAATTTGACAATGCAGATGATGGCGGCGCAACTATGATTGAACCGCCGAATGCTGCTGACTATGTTTCCTGGAGTGATACGGAGATAAGGGTTAAAATACCATCGGATGCCGGAACTGGTGATGTCAAAGTAACGGATGGAGGAGGGGCAACGGATACTTATTCGTCCATTACGATTAAATGGGCAATGAACGTGGTGGACAGTGATTTTTACCTTTGGGGCGCAGCTAACCGGAACCGCGTGGAACTGGTTGAAGATAATGGGGCAGGTGGCTATACTATGGCATATAGTACCGATGGAGGTATGGCTTCCAACACGGATGCCAAGGCTGCTTTTGAACGAGCACTCACTACTTGGCGTTGCGCTACTTTTATTAACATTGACGTGAGTCCTACCTCGACAGGTGTTGGACTTGCAGATGATGACGTAAATGTGGTGATGTTTGCAAGCCTGAGCGGCAGCACTTTGGGAGTGATGACTTCAAGATATACTGCTAATGGGACTGGCTCCTGTGATTTGGAGGATACTTTTTGGCGATTGAAAGAACTCGATGTCCGTTTTGATTCCGGAACTACCTGGTATTATGGTTCAGGTGCTTGTACAGGTATTATGTATGATTTTGAAAGTGTGGCGGTACACGAGTTAGGCCATGGACATGGATTGGGGCATATTAACGATGCGGCAAAGGTGATGAATTATTCAATTAGCAACTGCACGATCATACACGATCCCCATGTTGATGAAGTTGCCGCAGGAGACCATAAAATGGATCATAGTGAAGCGACTAATTGTCTTCTTCCACCTACTTATCCTGATGTAATAACTCCTGTTATCCCTGGCTCCTGTTCTTTATTGCCAATAGAACTCACTTATTTTAAAGGAAAAGATGATGAAGGCCAAGTGCTTTTAAGCTGGAGAACAGAGACAGAAGTTAATAACGACTATTTCCTAGTTGAAAAATCTCTTGATGGTCGAAATTTTGAAGAAGTAGGAATTGTTCAAGGTCATGGAAACTCCTTTGTATTTCAAAGCTATGAATTGATAGATCAATGGCCAGCTATTGGAGTGAATTATTATAGGCTTAGTCAATTTGATTTTGATGGCGTGTATGAGGTGTTCGATCGAATCGTAGCCCTTGAGTATTTCTATGAAAAGGATGAAAAGGATATTGCCATTCAACCTAATCCAGTAAAAGGCGATCAGGTACAATTGATCTATCAAACCAATACCGAAGGAGATTTGAAAGTGGAGATCTTCAATGTAACCGGACAGTTGGTACAGCAATTGGATTTGCAAACTACCGCTACCCGGAATGTTTTTGATATTACCTTAAATGATCTAAGCAGTGGGGTATATATCATCCGGACAAGCCAGCAGCAGAATATCCAAAGTCTTCGTTTTGTGAAAACGAATTAAGGTTTGTAAAAAAAAAAATCTAAAACCGGTGCTGATACATTTCTGTGCCGGTTTTTGTATTTCTGGTAACGAAAATATTTCAACTACAAAATGGAATCGGTGAAGTCACTTTTAATATTGTAGGGATAAAAAATATGTTATTATTGTATAATAATTTTTCTATAAGTACATTCGCCGAAATCACATCGGTGAATAGAAGATTCTTGTTATCTTCTATTCACAATATGCCCTGATACCAAATAACCCTCTGATAAACTTATTTGCAATTCCATCGTATATTTTTAGATATTAGGTTGAGCTATAAAATTTAGCTCTTGGTTTTAATTATTTAACATTTCAAACACGCTCTTATTTATGAAACGAATTATATGGATTTTTCCTGTTTTTATTTTCTTCTCCATCTCTTTCTTAACCGCTCAAAATCTAACTATTGACGAATCAGCCGGAATAAAATCTATTGAGAATCAAGGGGAGTCAAAACCTTGTGGTACTCCTTCAATGACAGCAGCTCAAAGAAAGTATACACTGGAAGTAGTTGACAAGGCTGGAGCTTCACGAAATACCGGTACTACCTGCATCCCGATTCGTATACATATAGTACAGTTGGATGGTGGAACAGGAGGCATTTCTCTTGGAGACGTCAATATAGGGATGTCTTACCTAAACAAAGTCTACCTTACTGCAGGCATTGAATATTACATTTGTGCAGTGAATTATATTAACAGTACCGCCTGGTACACTTTTGACGATACAGAAGAAGCAGCAATGACAGCGGCTCATTCCGTAGACGATGCCATTAATATCTATTTTGTCGATGACATTAATAGTGGTGCTTTTTGCGGTTATGCTTATTATCCGGCTAATGGTGACTATTCAATAAATGTACTGATGGATAATAGTTGTGTCACTTCTTATGAGAATGGTACCCTTGTACATGAACTGGGGCATTTTTTCAACTTGGCACATACACATAACGATACAGAGAATGGAAATATAGACCCTGATGCAGAGCATGTTCCCCGCTCCGGAGGCAATTCTAACTGTACTACAGCAGGAGACATGCTATGTGATACCGAAGCAGACCCGAACGGTAGTAATGACGGCAGTTGTAATTTTATCAATGATGGCGTAAGTACCCAGGATATTCACGGAAATACTTATACTCCTGATCTTGATAATATCATGTCTTATTATTCTGATTATTGCGGAGGGATTTTCACAACTGAACAATATACCCGGATAAGTAACGGGTTGACAACCAGACTTGCCCATACTGCTTATAACCTCGACGGATGTGCACCTGCTACCGTTACCGATCCTTCCGGAATGACTGCTACCCTGAATAATGCTTATGGTGTTGATTTGAGCTGGACTGATAATGCTGGTAATGAAACGGGCTATTTGATTGAGCGGTCTTCCGACGGAGGTACCACCTATGCTCAACTTTCCGGAGCAGGTGTAGCACCTGATGTGACTACTTATACTGACAATACCGTTTCCGCCAATACAACCTACCATTACCGGGTGAAAGCTTCAAATGATGATTGTAATCATTATTCTGCCGCAGCAAGTGTTGCCGTGGGTTTGGTTTATTGTGTTCCTACTCATCAGAGTAATTCTTGTTTAGCTTGTGGTGGAACTTTACCGATTGCGATTAATGATTTTTTATTTGAAGAAACTAATGGAACGGACCTGATTGATAATAATGCAAGTGGTTGTACTGGTGCGTTAAGTGTTTTTAGCGGTAGTTATTCTGCACCTGTGGTTGCGGGGACTACTTATGATTTCGAAGCCGATTTTAGGTTTAGCGGCAGCTGGTGTAATCAATATGTTACCATTTGGGTTGACAACAATCAAGATGGGGATTTTGAAGATTCAGGTGAGATGTTATATCAAGCTGGAAGCGCTGTTGGTCCAACAGCTACCGGATCAATTACCATTCCGGCTACTGCAACTAATGGAACCACAACCCTAAGAATCCGTTCAGGATGGTCGAGTGGAGGTACGCTTTCTGATCCATGTAATTATCACGCTTTAGGTGAAACAGAAGATTATGAATTGGTAGTATCAGGGAGCCTACCCGTTGATCTTGTAGCGTTTTCCGGAAAGAAAGTGGAAAAACAGGTTCATTTAGAGTGGATCACTGCTTCTGAAGAGAATAATGATTTCTTTATGCTGGAAAGATCAATCGATGGCAGAACCTTTGAAGCTATAAGCACTATTCAGGGGGCAGGATCGACTTTTGAGAATCAGCGCTATTTTTATATTGATAAAAATCCAATAACAGGGGTCAATTATTACCGTTTGAAACAAGTAGATTTTGATGGAGCAGAAGATTTTGCAGATAATATAGTGGCCGTTGAGTTTTATAAAGGCAGTCTTGTTACGATTACTCCAAACCCGACGAAATCCAATGCTATAGGCTTGAATTATACAACAGCGCAGGAAGGAGAAGTACTAGTAGCAGTATATGATCTTACAGGAAGGATGATTCATCAAGACTTGCTTTTAGTGGAAAAAGGAGAAAATAGTTTTTCTTTAAAAATGGATAATTTACAAGCCGGAATGTACTTGTTCCGAACTTCGCAGGATCAAAATACACAGACCCTCAAATTTGTAAAAACGAATTAAGTTATTTTTTAGCAATATAAAAACCGGTACTGATAAACTTCAGTGCCGGTTTTTTTGTTTTTAGAGTCGGAGATATTTAGCTATTTTTGTAAAAAAAATACCACGGAGATCACAATAGGAAGATTCACATAGGGCACAATAGACTACAGGTTTTTTATATGCGCTATGGGACCCATTTTCTATGAGCTCTATGTGGTTAAAAAAAACATTGATTACCGACCGCAAAATAATCCACATCGACATGGATGCTTTCTATGCATCAGTGGAGCAACGGGATAACCCCGACTTGCGGGGCAAGCCTATTGCAGTCGGCGGATCAAGCAAAAGGGGAGTGGTCGCTGCAGCGAGTTATGAAGCTAGAAAATATGGTGTCCGATCTGCGATGGCCAGTATCACCGCAGCTCGACTATGCCCTACTTTGATATTTGTAAAATCCCGGTTTGATGTGTATCGGGAGGTATCGAATCAGATTCGCGAAATATTTGCAGAATATACCGATTTGGTCGAGCCCTTATCATTAGATGAAGCCTATCTCGATGTCACCAATCCCCGGAAAGGGCCAAATTCCGCTACTCTCATTGCGGAAGAAATCCGAAAACGTATTTTTGAGAAAACAGAACTCACGGCATCGGCAGGAGTTTCTTTTAATAAGTCACTTGCCAAGATTGCTTCGGATATCAATAAGCCAAACGGCCTCAAAGTCATTCTCCCTTCGGAAGCACTTGGCTTTATCGCTCAACTCCCCATTTCTAAAATCCATGGTATAGGAAAGGTGACGGCCAGGAAGATGAATAATATGGGGATCAGGACAGGAGGAGATTTGCAGCGATATGATGAGATTGATCTGGTGCAGCGCTTCGGAAAAGTTGGCCGGTTTTATTATAAAATGGTCAGAGCGGAAGAGACCAGGGAAGTACGACCCGATCGTATTCGTAAGTCTATCGGTGCGGAGCGGACATTCTTTGAAGATATCATCAGCACCTATGAGATGAAAGATCGACTGGCGCTCATTTCTGAGAAGGTTTTTTTGTATATGAAAAAAACGGATAATTTTGGCCGGACGGTTTCTTTAAAAATAAAAACACCGGATTTTCAATCTATCACCCGAAGTAAAACCTTTAGTAGTGAAGTACGGTCGTTGAAAAAATTAAAAGAGGTAGTTTTTGAACTTTTGGATACCAACAGGGAGTTTTTCGATGCGGCTCGATTGCTTGGGGTGGCGGTCTCTAACCTTGCGAAAGAAAATATTGGGGAGGGGGTGCAGTTGGAGTTTGATTTTGAGGAAGAGGAGTAGTAGTTTCAGCGGAGCTGAAAAGGGATAGGTCCTCCTTCGTCGGGAAGTGATAGTGCAGACTTTGTCAGCAAGAGATAGTCAAAAGCTTGCTGCGCT
>JBLHJZ010000211.1:0-7716 GCA_047619515.1 Saprospiraceae bacterium
CCCGAACATCGTTGAGGGAGAAGTCGAAGTACCGAATAAAGTCTATTCCCGGCCACTTTTATTTTTCGGAGGCGTCGGCGGATTTTTCATAACAAAACGATGGTCTTCCACTAATTTCAATAGATCGTGGGCACTTAATACGCCGACAATCTTTTTCTCATCCGATACTACCAGGTGATTGATGTGGTGATTGCGCATCACGCGAGCCGCAATATGTACACCCTCGTACGGTGAAATGGTGTATACTTTTGTAGTCATTACATGACTGAGGGGAGTGTTTTCAGAAATATCTTTCAGTATATCAGTGGAAGTAATAATACCTTTTACTTCCTTTTCACTACTCACTATTGGAAGGGATTTTATTTTATTCTTGGCCATTATTGATTGAGCATGTCCAATAGATTTATGCGGCATGGTGGTAATTACAGATTTCACCATCAGATCTTTCACTTTTACATTCATAATTAAGGAATTTATATCATGACATTACTTAGTAAAAGGTAAAGTACTTGAATACCACAAGCATTGAGGATGACGATAATCAAGATAGTAGGTGATAAATATCATTTAGGGAATAAAAGCAGTATTTAACCGTAATTAAGGAAGGATAGTAAAAAAGGTCAGCGGTCAATTCCTGACCATTGACCATTGACCGCTGACCTTTGCCCCCTGAATTCCTTACTTGTTGGACAGGACCAAATAATCCCAGGCATTAAGTGTCAATTCCGTATCCTTTTCGATAGAAATGGTACTATTGGCAAAAACATTGGTATAAGTCCCTGCGCAATCATCAGAGGAGAGTTTGATCTCTTGTACTTTGTCGCAAAGATTGACAATGACTACTATTTTGTCGCCGTCTTTCTCTCTGGTAAAAGCATATACATTGGTATCTTTTCCGGTAGGAATTCTTATGATTTTCCCTCCATATTCACCATTCCACAATGCCTTGTTTTTATGTTTAAGGGTAAGAAGGGTTTTATAAAACGCTGCATATTCGTAGTCATTCCATTCGATAGGATCTCTTTCAAAAAACTCCAATCGCTTTTTGACTGGCGCTTCCTGCCCACCATATACCAAAGGCATTCCGTCAATCGTCGCTACTAATACAGCAAAAGTTTTGTGACCAGCTCCCAACCTTTCGAATTCAGTGCCCTGCCAGCTATTTTCATCGTGATTAGAGGTAAAATACATATGGAAACCACCTTGGAATTCAGCCCTGTCATTTTTTAAATAGGTATCAATATCGCTTGCATTCTTTTCCCCATCGGCAATCTCATTCATGAGCGTATTAAATTTCCAGGCATAAGTAGCCAGGAAATCGCCGGAATTAGTGTGGTAAGGTACTTCGGATTCTGCCAACATAAATATCGGTCTGTACTGAAAAAGTATCGCTGCTGCTTCATCCCAAAAATCATCTGGTACATTATGGGCTACATCGCACCTAAGGCCATCAACCCCCACTTCCTTGATCCAATATTCCATACTGGCAATCATCTCTTTTCGGAGTTCCTTATTATCATAATTGAAATCAGCAACATCAGTCCAGCCCCAGGATTCTCCAGTTTCCGGATCGATCGGATCTATGACTTTACCATCTTTTTGAGTATAGTATTCGGGGTGTTCGGTAATCCAGGGATGATCCCAACCGGAATGATTAGGTACCCAATCAATAATCACATGCATATCCATCGAATGTGCCTGAGCTATCATTTCTTTAAAATCCTCCATTGTACCGAGTTCAGGATTGATACTCCGATAATCTGCTACTGCATAGGGACTGCCAAGGCTACCTTTCTTTTCTTTTTCGCTGATCGGATAGACAGGCATAAACCAAAGAATATCTATCCCAAGGTCTTTGATTCTGGGTATATGTTTTGCAAAAGCACTGAAGGTTCCTTCGGGCGTAAATTGTCGGGTATTGACTTCATAGATCGTTGCATTTTTTGCCCATTCCGGAAAATTATTTTTCCCAGTGCTTATAGCAGACTGAGTAGCAACCATGGATTTATCTGTTTTTGCTTCTGTGGTAGTCGTATCACCACAAGAAGTAATAAATGTACTAAAGATTGGGAAGAGGATTAGGAGGCTTAATTTGTTCATATGTTATTTGAGAATTTAGAAACCAGGAGTCGATAGTTGATATTGACATCAAAATGAGTAATTCCAAATTTTTTAATAATTAGAAGGTTATTAAAGTGTTATCCCTTCTTTTAGCTACCGAAAAAGCGGTATTAGGCATTAGGTTTTCGGTAATCTCCGAATGCCAAATACCGAATGCCGCTTTTTCTGTGTTATAAAGGCCAGATTACCAAATTAAGCAATCATCTTTATAAAATCCGGGGTGACTCGTGTTGACATTCACTTAATCATTCCTGGGTTGGAAGTACTGTTTCTGGCTCCAACATTACCTGAAATCCTCTTTCATTACCGGACACATTACCTTTGAACAGTATTCTGCCGCCGCCGCCGCCGCCCTGGATTTGCCAATTGGAAGGTATAGTCTCCGGAGTATTGAATACGAACCGGATAATCATGGTTGGCTTTTCAATAGACCATGTTCCCCCATTATTCGTTTCTCCCCATTTACCGCTTTCAAAAGAGCCATCTGTTTTCAGATTAAACCAACGACCTTTATATTCCTTCAGGTCATCTACTCCTCCGGCATGTTTTATAACCCATAATTTACAATAAGGCGCTTCATGGCTTGCTTCATAATTTTGTTTAACCGGTGTAGCTACCGATTCCGAAGTTTCGGTTGTACTGGTTGCAGTATCCACATTATTGGATGGTTCGCCACCGCAATAAGAAAATAAAACGGCGATTGAGACTATCAGTATTACTTTGTACATAAGGCTGTTTTTTTAAATAAAATTGTTTAAGAATAAAACAACTGGCAGTTTAAAACTAACTTACCAGTTCTTCGCTCTGAGCATGTAATTCAATTTTCTTACCATTTAATAAAACTGAAACAGAATTAGCAGAATGATTGCTAATAGAAGTACCCTCCTGCCCTACTTTCACTTCAATAATACTTCCTCTAAAACGTATTTTAAAAGCAAATCCCTGCCATTGCCTGGGCAATATGGTGTTGAAAATCAGCTGATTATCGATCACCCGCATACCACCAAAACCTTTTACCACCGCCATCCAGGTACCGGCCATACTCGTGATATGACAGCCGTCCTCTGTGTCGTTATTATAATCGTCCAGATCAAGGCGGGCAGTACGAAGATACATTTCATAAGCTTTGTCTACTCTGCCAAGTTTTGCGGCCTGAATAGCATGTACACAAGGCGATAAAGAGGACTCATGAACCGTCCTTGGCTCGTAGAATTCAAAGTTTTTACGAAGTGTTTCCAGGTCAAAATGATCTTCAAAAAAATACAAACCCTGCAATACATCTGCCTGCTTGATATAAACTGAGCGAAGAATCCGATCCCAGGACCATTTTTGATTGATTGGTCGTTCTTCCGGTTTTAAGTCGTCTACTACTTTTTCCCATTCCTTATCAAAAAAGCCATCGGCCTGTGCAATAACGCCAAGTTTTTCATCGAAAGGCAGGTACATATTTTCGGATACTTTTTTCCACTCGCCTAATTCTGTATGCTCATAAAATTTGACTTTCTCCGTTATCTCCTTCCAGCGATCAGGTGCTTCATTCCGAACATAATCAATAGCTTCCATCGTGTACTTGATACACCAGGCTGCGATATAATTGGTGTACCAGTTATTATTAGAATTATTTTCATACTCATTCGGGCCGGTCACAGCGTGCATCACATACTGGCCTCTGCGGGAGGAGAAATGCACTCTTTGGTTCCAGAACCTGGTAATACCGATGAGTACTTCCAGTCCATATTCCGCTAGATAACCTTGGTCACCGGTATATCGGATATAGTCATAAATGGCATAGGCAATCGCTCCATTTCTATGAATTTCTTCAAAAGTAATTTCCCACTCGTTATGACATTCTTCTCCGTTCATCGTCACCATCGGGTACAAGGCTGCTCCATCTTTAAACCCAAGCTTCCCTGCATTTTCTATGGCTCTGTCCAGGTGTTTGTAGCGATATTTTAAAAGTCTTCTGGCTACCTGCTGGTCGGCGGTAGACAGGTAAAAAGGAATACAATACGCTTCGGTATCCCAATAGGTACTCCCGCCATATTTTTCTCCGGTAAATCCTTTTGGGCCGATATTCAAGCGTTCGTCTTCTCCGGTATAGGTTTGATTCATTTGGAAAATATTAAAACGAATCCCCTGTTGTGCCGCGACATCTCCATCGATGATGATATCACTTTCCTCCCACTTCGCAGCCCAGGCAGCGGCCTGTTCCTGTTTCATCGTCTCAAAACCTTTTTCAAAAGCAGCCCCGACTACTTTTTTACAATTGCTCATTAAATCCTCCTTCGGATGATTCATGGAACTTAAGTTAGCCGCTATTTTATAAATCACGAGTTCCTCTCCTTCTTCTGCCTTAAAATCAACTACACAGGCTGCATATTTATCCCGGTCTATCTGCGTACAGCCATAGTTTACTTTTTGGCCATTCGACAGGATGCCCAATTTCATACCGGTACAGACCTGAAAAGCAGTTTTCTTTGTTTCTGCCAATACATAGGCCTCCTCATTAGTAGTCTCCGTGCTGATCCCTACCCAAAATTTCTCGTCATAATTGGAATCTTCGTTCAGTACATCTGCGTCTACCAATGCGGTCACAGACATAGATCCTGAAAAATTCATCGGTGTAATTGCGTATCGGATAGCCCCTACTTCATCATCGACAATGCTGCAAAACCGCTGAGCGACCACTTTTACCACTTTCCCACTAACGAGTCGCGCTTCAAATCGTCGTTCGAGATAGCCTTCCTTCATATTCAACACCCGATAAAAATCGTCCACTTCGCATTTAGCCAAATCCAGCATTTCACCATCCAGCTCAATATGAAGTCCGACCCAGTTGGCAGCATTCAGTACTTTAGCAAAATACTCCGGGTAGCCATTTTTCCACCAACCAACCCTGGTTTTATCCGGATAATAAATCCCTGCTACATAATTACCGGCAAGTGTTTCTCCGCTATAATATTCTTCAAAATTTGCCCGTTGCCCCATCCGGCCATTACCGAGGCTGAATACGCTTTCGCTGATTTTATTGTGTTTGACGTGAAAACCTTCTTCTATGATATTCCACTCGTCGTGTTTTAGATAATCTTTCATGTTGGTTATTTTTCAAAAACAAAGTTAATGTACTCTTTGGCTGCTTTAGCTATTGAAGTTAGCTCGTGAAGTTAGCAGGTAACTCGTTCCAGCTAACTAGTCCCGAAATTAATTATTAATCGGAAGCATTTTTTCCTCCAATATCTCTAGTAATACCTCGTAATCTATATTCTCAAAATTTGGAATTACATAGTGAGCATGACCAAGTACCGTTTCCTCCCCAACTCCGACCGCAATCATTTCTCCTTCAATGGCGGCTTCCACTCCTTTTGCAGCATCTTCAAAAACAATGCATTGAGTAGGACGTACCTTAAGTCCGGCAGCTCCTTTTAAAAAGACTTCGGGATGTGGCTTACCATTGATCACCTGACTGCCGTCAATCACTACCTCAAAATAATCCGTCAACCCGGTTTGCTTTAAAATCAGCGGGGCATTCTTGCTAGCCGAGCCCATTCCTAATTTGATCCCTTTTGATTGGAGGCTTTCCAAAAACAGGATTACGCCCGGTAAAATTTCTTCAGCCGTCATTTTTTCAATATATTCGACATACCAGGCATTCTTCCGATCGGTCAATTCCGTTTTTTTATCTTCATCGATGGTCACTCCACCCCATTTGAGGATGAGTTCCAGAGACTCTTTTCGGCTTACTCCTTTGAGCTGTTCGTTTTCCTCCTGCGTAAAGTCAATCCCCAATTCATTTGCTAACCTTCTCCAGGCGATGAAATGATATTTAGCCGTATCGACAATTACGCCGTCCATATCAAAAATACAAGCTTTTATATTTAACATGATGCAAATATTAAAAAAAAATAGCATAATAAAATTTCAGGAGGTAGTTTTGGTTAGTATGCCACAAAAATACTACTTTGACACAAATTCGCACTAATTTCACAAATTATTTATTTTTAATGTTTTCCCGTATTATTTTGCGGTAAAGGTGGGAATCCGCTGTGCTGGACTAATGTCTCAATATGATTGAATATTTTAAAAAATACATCGCTGATCAAAACCTGCTCTCCCGGGGCGATAAAATCCTCCTGGCTGTAAGCGGAGGAAAGGACTCGGTGTGTATGAGCCATTTATTCGCATTGGCTGGTTTTTCATTTGATCTTGCGCATTGCAATTTCAAGCTTCGAGGGGAAGCTGCTGATGGCGACGCTACATTTGTACAAAACCTGGCGCAGGAGCTCGGAGTGGAATGTCATATCCAAAGTTTTGAGACCGAAACTTTCGCCAATACCGAAAAGATCTCTATCCAGATGGCTGCCCGGGACTTACGATACGAATGGCTGGAAAAAATCAGATCAGGGAATGGCTATCAATATATTGCCACAGCGCATCACCTTAATGATAGTATCGAAACGGTAATTTATAATTTCGCAAAAGGTTGTGGAATCCGCGGGCTACATGGAATTCTTCCAAAAAACGGGAAGATCATTCGTCCGCTACTCTTTGCAGAAGGTGCAGCGATTGAAGCATATATCCAATCCAATTCATTAGTCTATCGCGAAGATGCCTCCAATGCTTCCGATAAATATAGCCGGAATTTTATCCGCCACCAGATCGTTCCAAAGCTAAAAGAACTCAACCCTTCTTTCGAAAAATCTGCGGAGGAGACTATCCAGAGAATCCGGGAAATCGAGTTTCTTTTTAAACAATCGATTCAACAGTACAGGGATTTGGTTTTAAAAGAGAAAGGCCAGGAAATCTATATTGATTATCATAAAATCCCAAAAGCCGCTGCACCTACCATCCTCTATGAACTACTAAAACCTATGGGTTTCCATGGCGACCAGATCAAAATGATGCTCCGTCCGGATCACCAAAGCGGGGTTAGTTTTTATACTCTTTCTCATGTTCTGTTGATCGACCGGGATCGGTATATTATTCGAAAGAATGAAATTCCGAAATTTGTAGAGCGGGATATTCCGTTGGGCGAAGAAGCGGTCAGGCTCAATGATCGAACTTTGAGCTTCTCTGTATTAGACAGCGTTCCTGATCCTATTCCAAAAGCCCCGTCTCTAGCGGTATTGGATTTTGATAAATTGACTTTTCCGCTACAACTCCGCACCTGGAAAGCCGGGGATATTTTTCAGCCTTTTGGTATGCAAGGTAAGCATCAAAAAGTCCAGGATTTTCTGACGAATAAAAAACTGAGTCGTTTTGAAAAGGAAGTAG
Source organism: Saprospiraceae bacterium (assembly GCA_047619515.1). Lineage (GTDB taxonomy): Bacteria > Bacteroidota > Bacteroidia > Chitinophagales > Saprospiraceae > JAHDHW01. Next base: position 7,393 of record JBLHJZ010000211.1, read on the forward strand.
TCCATATTTTGGAAAGTGATGGAGAGATTTGTTGGGTGGTGGGTATGCGAGTGGATGAGCGGTTTCGGATTGGGGAGGGGACGGATAGGGCATATATTATAGAAGTAAAGTAATTATTCGCAGGGCGTCAAGGTAAGTGTCTCTGTCAAAACAATCTCTTTGTCTTAAAATTCAGGCTGTCTAACATTTTTATTATTTTACCTACATATAATTATTCATCTTTCGGATTATTGCTCCTCACCATCTTTAACATTATTAAAACAAAACAGAAAACAAAATGGATTTACAAATCTCCAATCTTTCCAAAACTTATCCCAATGGCGT
>JBLHJZ010000212.1:0-7690 GCA_047619515.1 Saprospiraceae bacterium
GTAGTTATTATCCTAAATTCCACTACCTATGTACGGGAAGCAGTAGTGGATACGATCACTGATAATTTGGATAGGTTAGGCTATAAAATAGAGCGATCTGAACGTTCCAGTCTCACTGATCCCTGGGTAGTCAAAGACATTTGGATGATGATCCGAACGGAAGAGCAGGCGGAAAGCCTCGAAGAAAATCTTCGCTTTGTAAAAATGGTTTTTCCCTTAAAAGAAGGTCTCGTTTGGGATGGAAATCGGTTTATTGATGAGACCTTAAATATTACCATAGCCGGTGAAACGGTGGAGATTTTCAAATCCTGGGAATATGAAGTGGATTTTGTCGCCGGACCTATTGCAGTCGACAATGAGTTATACGATGATGCGGTTCAGATCACGCAGGCTGATAATGAAAACCTGATCGAACGCCGTTTTTCCAGAGAACAATATGTAAAAGATATCGGATTGGCTTATAAAGAAATGAAAATCCTCGATACCCAATGTATTACTGGTTGTGAAGGTCAGTCCTGGGAGGAGAAAGCAGAGAAAGGGTTTATTGTGCGGCAATCGCTTATTGATTTTAATTAATTCATAAATGAGCAAATATATTCTGGTAGGAAAAACAAGGAAAACCCACGGTATCAAAGGTGGACTCGGATTAGAGATAGAGGAAAAATTCATTGAAGATGTATTGAACGTAGCCGTCGCCTTTCTAAAAGTACAAGGAAAATTACTTCCTTATTTCGTTGAAGAATTTGAATATACCAACAAGCTCGTCGTCAAATTTGAAGATGTCAATTCTCCCCAAGATGCCTTGTCTATCACTTCCAAAGAATTCTATATCCAGGAAAAAGATGTCCAGGAAAAAGAAACCATAGCCTTTCGGGAAGGTAATTTGGTCTATGGAAAACTAGCCGGTTTTACCATCCGGGATGAAGAAACCGGAATGATCGGAGAGATTCTCGAAGTCCTGGAATTCCCGCAACAGGAAATGGCATTGATTGAATACCAGGGTAGAGAAGTTTTTATCCCTTTAAACGAGGATCTCATTGTTTCCATTCATAAAAAAGACAAGGTTGTCCTGATGGATTTACCCGAAGGGCTTTTGGAGCTTTAGTACCACAGACTTTTTAACTACCGTAGGTAATTAATCTGTTAAAAGGAGAAAGCACAGTCTAACATACCTCCGGTAGTTAAAAAGACCGCGATACGATTTTATCTTAGACCGATTTTTGCGGATGCAAAAATATAATTCGTGTAAGCTGTTTCCTATTCTCAATATTTAATATTTAGTGTTTATTTGACACAGATTAACACGAATTACGCTAATTTTTTAAAAACAATAAACTCGTAACTTAATCATATCTTTACCATCCTTATCACATTCACCACATCCCCAATTCTCAATTTTACAAAATAAACCCCTTGAGAAAGACCATTGGTGCTAATTTCAAATTGGTTTAAACCATTACTAACCGGTTTTTCAAAAGAGGCCATTTCATTCCCCTGTACATCAAATATTTCGACAAGTCCAACAGTACTAAGTTTACTGTCAAAAGAAATCGTCGTCTGATTCTGGACAGGGTTGGGCGACAATTGGATCGCTGAAATATCTCTCGAAAGAAATGCTGTTTCTACCGTTGAATACTCAAACGTGCCATCCTCATTGACCATCTTCAAGCGATAATAATTAGTTTTATTATAAAAAGGATCAAAATCATCAAATAAGTAAAGCCCGTTTTCATTGGCATCCTTCCAAGCTATTTTTTCAAAACGCCGGCCATCTACAGAACGTTGGATTTCGAAACCGGAAAAATCTTTTTCATTCTGGCTATTCCATTCCAAAGCAACAAAATCTCTTTTTCCATTAGCTTCGAAGTTGCTCAACTCTACAGAAAGTGGTGCTGGTTCGCTTACCCAAACGGAATAAGATCGTGCAGGTAATTCGATATAAATTTGATTGCTGCCACTGACTATTGCCTCAGGGAAAGCGGAGTTGCCCAATAAATCAATAAAGCGATCACCCACAGACAGGTTGGTCATATTTACCCCGTGGTCAACTTGTAAGGTCTCTCCTGCAAAGTTGATCGCTACGATAACTTCCTTGCCGGCGATCCCTCCGGTAAGCTGATAGAGTAGGGTGGTATTGTCAAAACCACCAATATAATTGCTACTATAGGGTGTACTAAAACGACTCAGATAATCCACAGATCCGGATTGGAAAATATAATCCTGGTGAACTTGAATCAAGGCGTCAATTTCCGGCTTTAGGTAAGTGACCGGGGCATTTGGAACATTCGACTCATAATAATCTGAGTAGAATACACAAGGCAAACCTATTTGATTATTGGTAAGCGTATAAGCATAGGCCAGCATCGGATCATTTTGCACTGGCTGGCCGGCATCCCGAAAATCGTGGTTGTTGACAAAAGTGATCACATTAGATGAATTGGAACCAGCAGATTCTACCATACCGGAGTTGAACACATTTCGGACATCATAACCGAATGCATCACAGGCATCTTTGAGTGAAGCGCGCATTGAAAAATCGAAAGCCCTGACATCGATAGCATTTTTAGTATCCACATCCATATAGGATTCTACATCATTCACCCAGCCTTCTAAAACACCGGCGTTATTATCAAAAAATTCACCGACGACCATTCCCGGATCGATACTATTATCATGCAAATAATCCATCAGGTCTCCGGTATACTCCGGGTTGAAATGTTTGACCGCATCCATTCTAAAACCCCTGATGCCGACATCATCCCAAAGCCATTTGGACCAAGCATTTAATGCATTGGCGGTGCCGGGTACCGTTTGGTCATAATCATAAAAAAACCACATCCAATCCCAGTCTCCATTCAATTGAGTAGGATTGCCGTTTGGTTTAAAATTAGTATAATTCATAAGCCCCTGGCCACTCGGCATATTGGTAAAATCTGTATAAGTTTGATATTTGATCTGGCTTTGAATATCCGCTGAACCATCCCAAAGACCATACACATAATGGTCGGAATAATTGCCGTTGGGATTAGTCATAAAAATCCAAAGTGTATCGCCGGCGGAGTTATAATCACCAGAGCCGATAGTCACCTGAAATTCGTCTATACCGCAAAATCCACCGCAAGCTCCGACGTTATCAATAAATGCTACCATATCGACCCCGAGTTGGAGGGTGTTATTTCCCTGGCCGCAATCGCCACCACCATTATTTTCGGATTCGGTATCTTCGGGCTGTCCCTGATAGCCGGTGGTATTGGTTTCCATATATAATTTATACTCTTTTCCATAATAATTTGGATGTAGAGAAGCGGATCTTATTTTAAAATAATAAGTCCCTGCACCATTTCCTGAAACACCACCTAGCGGGAGATAATATCTAAAACGATCAGAGGGATAAGCATTATCACCTGCATTGACTTTAGTACAATTAAAATTTTCTATCCAGCCTTCCACAAAAGGATTGTCTTCTGCCATTCCGCCATCCCGGTGGTTATATACGACATCAGCTACGGGATTGACACCATTATTATTAAAAGCGGTAATGACCTGATCCACATCAGTTCGTGTTCCGAAACCGGTAGCTCCTCCTCCATACTCACCGAGATCATAGAGATCTTTGGGGTCATAGCCATTCGAATTACTACCAAAACTTGCCCTGGACAAGGGCGGCAACCAGACATAGGTAAATCCTGCTTGTCCTAAGTCTATTGCCTTATCTTCGAGGGTATCTGCCCAGTTAAAACCACCGGTGGTTTTTGGATAATCCCAGTACCAGCCTTGTAGCATGAAGTCCTGGGAAGAGGCTTGTTGAATAAAGGACAAAAAAAAGGGCAGCACTAATAGTACTTTTAATAAATATTGTAGTTTATTGATCATAGATTTGACTTGCTATAAGCATGAATTGATGATTCAGAGAACAATTTTCATAAAAAAAATTATAAATTCGTATAAAATCATTATGTTTATAGCCCCTCAAATCAAAAAAGCCCCTGATTCCAATTCAAAGTATAATTTTTATTTACTTCATAAATTTAAAAAACTATGAACAAAAGTTTACTATTTAAGGGTTTATTAGTATTAATTTTCGGGAGCTTTCAGTTAAATTCTTTTGCTACCATTGATTATGTAGGCAATATGTGGCCAGCTTCTGGTTCTTCGTCTACAACAGTCCAGGGAGAAGAATTCACGATTTATATTCAAGCGTACAAGGCTGGCGTGACTGAGCCTGGCGGCCAGGGTGCAGGGATTAATTGTGAAATCTATTATGGAGATGTAAATGGCTTTGGCATGCCCTGGTTAAATGTATTCACACAAGCTATGACCTATAATCTTGATGTAGGAAATAATGATGAATATATAGGGGTCATCTCTCCGCTTGCTGCTCTTTATGAATTTACCTGCCGATGTTCGGATGATGGTGGCGCTACCTGGACATGGGCGAGTCAACCCAGTGGTAACGGCTTACTAACAGTTGATGCCTTGCTTCCAACAGAATTGGTTTCTTTTAAGGCTTCATCCCTATCCAATTCAGTAAATCTAAATTGGGTTACTGCTTCCGAAGTTGACAACAGCCATTTTATTATCGAGAAAAGTACAGATTTCAGGTTTTGGGAAGCTTTAACATTCGTTGAAGGTCAGGGGAATTCACTGGTAAGAAATGAGTACTCAGCGGTTGATGATAATCCTGTAAATGGTACAAACTACTACCGTTTAAAACAAGTAGATATAGATGGCTCTTTTACTTTTTCAGATATTGTAAGTATACATTTTGATAAAAAGGAAAAGATCAAGGTTTATCCGAATCCGGCAAGGGAGGTAGTGAATTTCAGGCTAGAAAATGAAATGACCGGGATACTTGGGATTTATAATCTCCAGGGGCAGTTGGTAATGTCCAGAATGCTCGTGGACGAAGTTTCCTTTGAAATGAATTTGAACAATCTTGCGAATGGCGTTTATTTCTATCGGATCTCTGATGTCAACGGCATTTTAGTTGACACACAAAAACTATATATTCAGAAGTAAAAATATTCTTTCAGCTTTACTAAACCTACTAAGATTAATGATTCTCAGAAGGTTTAGTAAAGCTCCTTATCAATCCAAAATCCTCAATCCAAAATCTCTAATCTCACCTCATTGCATTTCAATCACCTCATTGCTATCATCTGGAATATGCATATTTCCCATATTCAGCGTAAAAGTACCCTCCGGATTTTGAGTTTTCCAGTCTTTGTCCTTTAACGCTTTTGAATACAGCATGATGTTATGTGGTTCTATTCTGGCGGCATTATAAAAGCATTCTTTAAAATATTTACCCTTCTCCTGATAGGATAAACCACTGGGGACAACTTGTAATTGGGTAAGTATATCGTCAATTCCTAATCTAAAGATCAAAGGATTCCCTTCATAGAGAATGTTTTGCTGGATCGTTTTTCCAGGAACAATACAAGGTACCATTACAGAACTATTAGCCTGTAGGATACAATTGATTTCAAAATTTACAGTAGTTAGGTGATCGCCAAAGGGCCCATTGACGATAAAACTGCTGTTGAGCAGAACGATATCTTTATCCGTCGGATTTTTAATTTTGCAGGTAAAATTTAGCGTTTTTAATACGGTTTTGGAGTTACTTTTTCGGGCATGGCCAATACCTTCGAGCGTTATTTCCTGTGGAATATTATCTTTCTTGCTATTATCGGTCAAGGTAAAATCAACAGGAAAACCGCTTTTTTTGAAAGTTTTCGCCATTTCGAGAATTTCGCGAAAAGTTTTACCTTCGATGGAATAATTGAAATAATCCCTTTGCCGGATGACCGTATAATTAATCAGGAACAAATCGCTTTCCGAAACCTCCGGGGATCGCAACAAATCTTCATAATAGTGGTTTTCGTAGAACTGGTAGGAAAACTTTTTGTCTAGTATGGATGTAGTACAAGAGAAGGATAATATAATTATCGCAAAAGCCAGGCTGATTTTTTTCATGTGCAAAACTAATAAAGAAATCAAAACATTGATTTATCTATTACAGATAATTTTAAAGTAATAGTTTTTTTTTAGTGTAAAAACAACGATTTGATTAAATTAGCTGTTCAAAGAAAAAACTATGGAAGATTTAATAAAAAAAACAGTGAAGGATACTTTCAGGTTCAAGGAATTTTCGATCGACCAGGAATCTTGTAGTATGAAAGTGGGTACGGATGGTGTTTTATTAGGTGCCTGGACAGATATTGGGGATGCCAGCTCAATTTTAGACATTGGAGCAGGCTCAGGATTGATTGCGCTGATGTTGGCACAGCGATCAGCTGCAGTGCTCCATGCTATTGAAATTGATGAGGATGCCTGGCGGCAAGCTTCACAAAATTTTGAACGTTCCAAATGGCATAGTAGAATGACGGCTGTTCATACTCCTGTGCAGGAATTTGCAAGAATTGCTCAGGACAAATATGATTTGATAGTGAGTAATCCGCCTTTTTTCTCAGGAGGTGCCTTTTCTGCCGATCAGGAAAGAGCAAATGTTCGGCATACTATCAAATTACCTAATGGAGATTTATTGAGCGCTGCCCGGAGCCTGATGTCAAAAGAGGGTAGGTTTTGTGTTATCCTTCCCTTAATGGAAGGGCTGAGATTCAAAGAAATGGCAGTAAACTATGGCCTTTATTGTAATAAAATGACTGAAGTACGACCATTTGCCAATAGAACAGCAAACAGGCTGTTATTACAATTTGAAAAGACAGAAAAGGAGCTGATTGAAGACAGTTTTGTGATATGGGAAAAAGAGCAGGAGTACGCTAAAGACTTTATTACGCTTACGGAAGATTTTTACCTTCACTTTTAAATTTAAAAAATAAAAGGCAAACAACTCTTCCGCTATTTGCCTTTTAAGGGCATAATTACCATTGTTTTAAGGACAATGCGTAAAAAAGGGAAACGATAATGATGTAATCGTTTCCCTTTTTAAGCCTCTTCCAAACCGACGCTGGAGTTGGATTTATTCTCATTAATTAACTTAAGCGCCATATCTAGAATAGTGGTGTCCTTCAAACTTACGAAACCGCCATCTGGTCCGGGTTGGATGTGCTTACCAATAATACTACCACTGTCTTCATATTTTTTTGCCCCGAAGTAATTTCTTACTGTCTGAGGTGTAATGTTGAGCTCATTGGCAATTCGGTCGACACTTCCTGTAGGAAGCTGATGCTTAATTTGTCGTAATTCTCTGAAGGTAATATTCATAAATAATAATTTAATATGATTAGAAAATCGGTGGAATAATTAACTGTGATTTATACTGGAAAATTAAAAATTTTAATACTATAATCAAAGCTTCTGTATGTTAAATATTATTTTTTATTTTGAAAAACATTAAAAAGGGGTAATTATGTGTTGGTTTGTTGGAGGCTGGGTGTAGCTTTATTTCGTTAACAAGATAAGGTCTTAAAATGCCAGTAGGGCTTGACTTGGCATTGAAATACGTTGATTCCCTTCACTCCTCACCTTTCACCCCTTCCCTCTAATCCCTTTAATATTTCTGCCAATTTTTCATGATAAAGCGGAAAATCACCAATATTATTATGACCAGCCCCTTCAATAGTGGTGAGGGTTTGGGCAGGGTTTTGAGTTCGCTTAGCTAAAGCTACGGCATGTTGGTATGGGGTCAATTGATCTAAGGTTCCTGCAAAAATATGGACCGGGCACC
>JBLHJZ010000213.1:0-7659 GCA_047619515.1 Saprospiraceae bacterium
TCTCCTTCTAATCGGTAAGTCAGCCCTAATCCCATAGCATCAATCTGGTCATTAGCTTGCGCCCAGCCAGAATCCCCTTCCCGGTTCTCCGACAGTATCTTTCCTAGTCCGGTTGCAATATCGGCATGTTGTCCTTCTATGATTTCGTGCTTATCGGGAATGCCTGTGTAAGTCATGGTATGAAAAACCCGGATATAAGATTTTCCGGCATAGGCGTGGATTCGGATAACGAAAGGAGAAGATCGGTTGTCTTCCCGCTCATAATTATAGGTGCCTTCTATCTTGAGAATTGCATGCAATGGCCCTGATCCTTTTTCTTTGACCGTGCGGGTAACGACCGCTGTAGATGGATCGACTCCGGCATCATCAAGGATATCTAAAAAAGACCCTCTTCCGGAAGGATTTACGGCAATTGTATCTTTTTCATCAAAGCCATCCCTTTCTAAATCCAGTTGCACCAAATCCAGAAAACCCCCTTCGCCTTTTCTGATTTTGAGTTGTAAGGGGCCGGTATTTATTTCTGTAAATTGTCCCCGCCTTTGCCGGTTGATAATTTTTATTTTATCTCCTGCGATAGGTGCTCTTCTTATCTCTTTTCCATACTCCAAAATATACCGGGAGTCATCGCCAGCAAAAAAGAAAACCCAAACCCATTTGATGCTTTTACCTGCTGGCTGCCAGGTAGTGACCTCCGTTATTTGGGAAGGTATTTCATTGCCTTTTTTATCGATAACCCGGACATGGTCAGGGGAGTCCAATGCTCCCAAAGGAAAAGGAATACCAAAAGTTAAAGGTGCTCCGGGAGCGGCATTCTCGATGGTCAATGGAATTTGTTGGGCTCCAAAGCAAAAAGATGCCCACATGATCATTATGATTAGTGAAAATAATTTCTCCTTATTCATGTTTTTTGTTTTGATGCCTTCAGGGCATTATAATAAAGCGCTGCTGCTCCTAAAATGGCAATGTTTGGGTTTTCTGAAACTTCAATGGTCAATCGTCCTATGGTAGGGCTGTATGCGAAATGCTGAAGTCTTTTCCAAAGCGCCGGTTTATAAAAAATATAGGCCTTACTTACTGACCCGCCCAATATAATGATTTCGGGATCATAGGCGTATAAAACAGCAATGATCGCATTAGCTAAATGGAATCCGAATTCGTCAAAAATTTTAAGCGCCTGGCTATCTCCTTGTATGGCGCTTTTGAAAAGTTTTTCTCCAGTAGTACCATATTGGTTGGCGAAAAACTGGCCGCTGGAATAATATTCATAATTATGTTCTAAATAAGGGATCATTCCAAATTCTCCCGACCCGCAATTGTATCCGTTGTATAACTGGTTTTTAATAATGATACCTCCGGCCATTCCTGTCCCGACAATCAGACCGATCATGTTTTCGTGATCTTTTCCTTTCCCAAAATGTTTTTCACCAATCGCAAAACAGTTCGCATCATTATTGATAAACACCGGTACCTGGAAACGCTCTTCGAGTAATTGTTTCAGGTGGACTTCTTTCCAGGAGGGAATATTTTGAACATCATATACGATTCCTTTTTCGACATCTACAATACTTGGTACACCGACTCCTATACCGGAAACAGCGGAGTCAAACACTTCTTCGATTGTTGAAATAAGCTCCTGAAGGACTTGCTTTTCATCGCCTTTAGCCGCAATCAATGTTCTTTTTGATTGTTCAATATTATCCCCTGTAACTTTGGCTGCATGAATTTTAGTCCCGCCGATATCTACGCCAACAACCGTGTCCTTCTTCATTGTTAATCCTTTCTTTTATTGATGCTTATCACTTCATTATTTATGAGCGGCTTCGACCAGAACCCAATACTTAAAAGATATCCAAAGGTAAGGTAAAGAAAAAGCATCCCCATTTTTAAGCCCATTAGATCACCTAACCATCCGACTATTAGCGGAATGATCGCTCCTCCCGCTATACCAGTAACCAGAATGCCGGAAAAAGAGCCATGATGCTTGGACACCGAATTTAAAGCCAGAGATATGATAATAGACCACATAACAGAAGCGAAAAAACCAACCATAGGAAATGCTATCAAAGCAGTAGCTTTCGACCCGAACAGCGCCATCGTCAAGCTGATAATGGCAGCGAGTGTAAAACCTATCATTACTTTGCGGCTATCCATAAATTTTAACAAAACCAAACCTAAAACAGTACCTGCCGTCATCAAGCCCCAGAATAAAGAAACGGTGTTAGCCCCTGTCGTTTGAGGATCAACATTATGGTATGTTTGTAAAAATTCTGAGATCCAATTTGCTACTCCCTGCTCTGAACCCACGTAAGCGAAAATGCCCAAAAAATACAATAAGGCCATAGGATTTTTTAGCAGGTCTAAATGGGTTTGAAGAGCCCCGACCCTTTCGTCTTCTTTACGTTCAACCTTAGGCATTCTGGAAAAGCCTATTATGAAAACCATTAAAAGGGATACGATCGCAAAGACCCAGTAAAGAGAAATCCAGGATAAGTCATCGGGAACAATTCGGGATAAGGTATCGATCAAAAAATTAGAATCCCCATTCTCATTTGACAGATTCAAAACCAAATAAGAATAAACCAGCGGACTCAAAAAAGAAGCGAGGCCAAAGAAAAGCTGGCCAATCACCGAAGTGAAAGCAAAATGTTCTTCTCCACCTGCGACCCTCAATAGTGGATTGATGGCTACTTGTAACATTGCCATTCCTGTCCCGATAAAAAATAAGGAGACAAGATACATTTGATAGGAAGGTGCCCAGGCAAATAGGGCCGCACCCAGGAAGGAAATCAGAAAGGCAATGACCATCACTTTTTTTTCTCCATAGTTTTCAACGAGTATCCCGGAAGGAATAGACATGACACCATAGGCTATAAAAAAAGCAAATGGGAGGAAGGCAACCATAGTGAGGCTAAGGTCAAAACTTTCAATAATATCCGGTACCAGCGGTCCAAGGATATTGGTAAGAAAAGAAATGACAAAAAAGGTCAGGAGTATTAATCCGATAATAAAGTAGTTCTTTTTCATTCGGATTATGGTTTATTTTTTTTTGCCAGCATAGGGAAAAATTCCCGAATTTCTTCATCTGTCGGCTGGAATCCGTATTCGGCAATTTCAAAGGCTTCTGTGTATTGTACCGTTTTGGTCATTTCTTCTCCATACCATTTGACTAAAGATTTTTTGCGTGCTGCTGACATTTTTCCAGACCTGCTTTTTATTCTTTTAGACAACCATGCTCTTCGTTCCGCTTTTCCTTTGGGTACTTGATTGACACTTTTTTCTCGTCCATTTGTCCAGGGCCCCCACTCATACATCTGGGATTCATGTGCATCCAGGCCGTCAATTTTTTTCTCAATAGTTGAATCTATTGCAATCACAATATCCGGAGAGAAAGGATATGGTTTTTGAAAGCGATCCTGCATATAGAGGAATAATGGATTTTTTTCTAAAGGCGGCGTATCAGGACATACATTGGGTACGATCACCATATAAGCAGCATCCTGCACTAGTTTTCCCGCATTTCTATGATCGGGATGATAATCATTGGAACGTAAGCCGAGTACGATATCGGCATTCCACTCCCGTATTTTCCGAATCACCTGATGGCGAACCTCCAAGGTTGGCAGGAGTTCTGCATCGTGGTTATCCAATGTTTCATATTCCATGATACCAAATTTTTTACCAGCTTCAGCCGCCTCAGCCCGCCTCCTGTTGCCGAGCGCACCCCCTCCCTGGCTTTGATGGCCGGCATCGCCACTAGTCAAAGAGAGAAATTTCACCTCATGTCCCATTTCAGCAAAAAGCGCTGCGGTACCACCAAATTTAGAATCGCAATCATCGGGATGAGCTCCAATAGCAATAATTCTCAATTTGACTTTATCTTTACCTTTGTTTTCCTGAGCATTTATAGTCGAGCCAAATACCATTGTCAGGACTATGATAAATATTATTTTTTTCATCTTGTTTTTTTCAAAGAACTAATTTAAAAATAACAATGAGCACCTGGACAATTTTAATCGTATCGAAACCTACTAGGGTTATTTGAAATAAAGTACTGATAATTAAATTTTCATGCTCATATGAAACACAGAAACCTAGTAGGTTTGTCTATACTTAATTCTGTCCAGTTACTTAATAAAAATCAATACCCCGAATTCTGAACAAAACCAGCGTTCAAATCCAATTCTCTTTGAGGAATCGCAAATAGTAATTTTCCGTTTACAGGTTTACCTTGAGCACTCATTATTGACTCCGCCATTCCAAACCTTAAAAGGTCAGCCCAGCGATGATTTTCAAAAGCCAGTTCCACTCTTCTTTCCTGTAGTAGTTTCTCTTCAAAGGAGCCTGGTGTACTTCCATCTATATCTGCTAAACCTGCCCTTGTTCTTACCTGGTTGATGAGATCATAAGCCTCATTGCCTTCACCTAATGCTTCGGCTAGCATCAAGAGTACATCAGCATATCTGAAAACTACCCAATTATTAGGAGCATCGTTTTCACTAAACGGGTTAGTGCTTCCATATTTAATGGGCCATCCGGTATTATCGACGCTTACACTATCCAGGGAAGCAGCATACCGGAGGTCTCCCGCTTCATAAGCATCAGTAAGGTCTCTTTCAGGAATGTTTCGCTGACCTGAAGTAACGGCATCAGAAAGATTTCCATGAAATTGACTGGTAAAACTATTTCCCTGATCACCAAAACCTCCTTCGAAATCTACTTCAAAAATAGACTCCGAATTATACTCATTATCTACTCCCCAAAGATTTGCATAATCAGCGACAAGACTGTATCCGTAACCCAAGACCTTTCTCAGGGAAGCTTCGGCCGCTCCCTTATCTCCTTTTGTCAATTGAACTTTAGCAAGAAGGGTAGCTGCTGCCCCTTTTGTGGCCCGGCCAAGATCCGAACTGGCATAACTTTGCGGAAGATTGGATTCAGCAATTCCAAGATCCGTTATCAATTGATTGTATATGGTATTCGCATCAACTTGTGAGTGGCTCAGCCCTTCATCGACCGTAGAAGTTTCGGTAAGGACCAAAGGGATATTTCCAAAAGCTACCGTCAAATGATAGTAGTATAATGATCTCAAAAACAGCGCTTCTCCTATCAATTGATCTTTCAGACTTCTATCCATGTCGATTGCCTCAATTCGGTTAAGCACAATGTTTGCCCTTGAAATACCAAGATAGGAAGCACTCCAGGCATCTTCTGTAATATTGCTGGTAGAAATATCTGTAAACTTATCAAAAACGGTTATTTCTTCGGCCAGGCCGGTACCGTCCCAAAAAGTATTATCAGACCTGAGTTCTTGTAAAACCCAATAACTTTGGTTGTAGCAACCTGTCGATTTGAGTGTATTGTAAATTGCATTTACTGCCACCTGCATATCGCTTGCCGTTTCATAAAATATTCCAGCATTTCTTTGAGACTTTGGTGCCAGATCAGTGAAACTATCAGAACAGGAAAACAGAATGGCAATAACTAATATTGATATGATATATTTGAAATTCATTTTTGTAAAATTTAAGTTTAGGGTAAATATTAAAAGGAAGCATTAATGCCAAAAGTATATATCCTTGTCAAAGGATAGGCACCATAATCTTCTCCCTGCACATTGACATTATCCTCAAAATTATTTACTTCAGGATTATACCCCAGATAATCTGTAACCGTAAGAAGATTCGTACCGGATAGAGATATACGTACTGATGAAAAAGCATCGCCGAGCAAACGTTTTGGAAAAGTGTAGGCAAGTGTCACATTTCGTAAGCGAAAATATGAAGCATCTTCCACCTGATAATTAGAAGGCCGATTATTGCTATTGCCTGTTTGTCTGTTCGCTCTTGGAATCTTTCCATTACCAGGATTTTCAGGTGATATCCATCGGTCTACCCAATCTCTGTAGCTGTTGTAATTAGCTTCCCCATTACCCATATGCCTTCGGGTCAGATTCAATACTTCCGCTCCTTCGACTCCCTGAAGAAGGAAGCTGAAAGAGAAACCTTCATAGGAAAATGTATTGGTGATACCATAAGTGAAGTCTGGCAAATAATTTCCAACAACCGTACGATCATCCGCATTTATAAAGCCATCATTATTCACATCAACCCACTTAAAATCTCCGGGATGAGGCGTTACAATTTCATCAATCGGCCCGGCATCGATCTCCGCCTGGGTTTGGTAGATCCCATCAGTCATATAGCCATAATAGCTGCCAATAGCATCACCAATTTGTGTAATATGGCGATTGCCAGCACCACCGGAACTGAGTATCGGATCTCCGGAGGCACCCAATTCGGTGACCTCATTATCTATGGTAGAAAAATTCAGGTCAGTTTGCCATTTCAGTTTGCCGGTGGTATTCCTACTTGTAATCGACAATTCTATCCCTTTGTTGACCACCTCGCCGATATTGGTAAGTGCATTGGTGAAACCCAATGCGGCAGGTACCTGAACAGCAAGCAGCAGATCAGTTGTAGTGGCATTGAAATATTCAAACGATCCGTAGATACGATCCTGCAAAAATCCGAAATCCAAGCCTATGTTATAAGAGCTTGTTTTTTCCCAGCTAAGATCCCGATTGCTGATCGTAGAGGGAGCAATTCCATTTACCAAAGCACCGCCAAACGTTGCATTGGCAGGATCCAATAAACCGATAGAAGCATAATTAGGAATCAGAAAATTCCCAGTTTTCCCCCAACTGGCTCTCAATTTCAGATCAGATAGCCAATCCGTATTTATATCTTTGGATATTCTCCAACCTACAGAAGCAGATGGGAAAACACCGGTCTTATTGCCAGCGCCAAACCTGGAAGATTTATCAGCTCTGATGGATGCAGTGGCCAGAAATCTATCATCATAGTCATAGTTTACTCTTGCCAAGATAGAAACTAAAGACCATTCTTCCTGAACGGCAGTGCCCTGTACAACCTGGCCACCACTAACAGTAGATACTAGATCGTCAGGATAATTATCTGCGATAATGGTGTTTATATCTATGGCTTCTTTTTGTGCGGTGTATCCGGCTATGGCATTGATGGAATGTTTTGAATCAATGATTGTGGAGTAAGACAAGGTTTGCTCAGCCAACCAACTTACGCTTTCTGAAGAGCTGGATTGCCCATAAGGTTCTCCGCTTGTTGCGGTCCTGTACAAGAGGCTGTTTTTTCGAAAGAAATTTCTTTTATAATTATTTATATCTACACCAAGAAATGATTTGAAAGTTAAGCCTTCTATTAGATCGTATTCCGCGTATAAATTACCTAGTGTCCTGAATTGATTCAGCTTATCATCAATGGCATCAATAATTGCAAACGGGTTACTGGCTGAAGTCATTGAGGACCCTTCACCGTCACTGGTCAGCAGATAACTTTGATTGTCCAACTGGTTAGGCGTACCATCATCATTATAAGGTTTTATAGTTGGGGAGTGAACAATTCCGGAATATACAATGCCTGGAGGTCTTGCAAAGTATGGGGATCCTGCAGGTTTTTTATTTGAACTTGTATAGGACGGATTTAAATTTAAACCGATTCTCAGCTTACTATTTAAATCTGCCTCCAGGTTCAATCTGACACTATAGCGCTCGAAATCCGAACCTTCAATAATTCCATCCTGGCTATAATAATTGGTCGCCGCATAGTAGCCAATATTTTCAGA
>JBLHJZ010000214.1:0-7648 GCA_047619515.1 Saprospiraceae bacterium
AATGCCGTAACTCTTTCGGCTCATTCAGACGAAGCAGTAAAAAATGCTATCGATTCCATTCATTCTCAATATGGAAAAATCGGTAGCTTTATCCACTTGCATCCGCATTTTGAGTTTCAAAATGGAAATTTCACCCAGCATTTCAAAGCAGAAAGAGAAGTACTGAAATCCTTGTTTTTTATCGCCAAACATTTACAGGCTGACCTGAATGAATTAGGCAAAAATCAAAGAGCCAACTTCCTGACGGTCACCCGAATGGATGGAAAACTTGGACAAGGGAAGCGAGGAAATGTCTCGGTAGTAGGCGGCGGAATTACGGGGATGGTTAAATGCCTGAACCTGGAATGGTCTCCAGTATTTTGCAGAGCAGTAGATATTCAACCTGAGCTTTCGGTGAATATAATAGCGAACCAGATTATCAGCGAGTTGCACGATCCAAATGTAAAAGTAGTTGAAGTAGCCTTTTCAGAAGAAGGGCGAAAAACCACGGGAGTAAAGAAAGTTGAAGTACTTGAAAATCAGGCGATTAAAACTTTAGTTTCCGCAGAATCAGTCTTCCTGGTCAGTGGTGGAGCTAGAGGAGTGACCGCAAGTTGTGTCATCGAAATGGCAAAAACCTTTCAATGTAAATTTATCCTTTTAGGTCGGTCATCCTTCGGTTTTGAAGTGCCTGCTTTTGCAAAAAATGAAAGCGACGAAGGTACCTTAAAGCGCTTGATTATGAATGACTTAAAAGAACGTGGAGAGCAACCTAGCCTACCGAAAGTCAAAAGCATTTTCAAAGATATTATTGCTAAAAAAGAGATTGATGATACCTTAACTCAAGTCAAAAACTTTGGTGGACAAGCCGCTTACCTTCAGGGTGATGTAACGAAGTTGGACAGTTTTAAATCTGAATTAGATAAAATTACTACAAGCTTTGGAACGATCACAGGGGTGATTCATGGAGCCGGTCGTTTGGCTGATAAATATATTCAGGACAAGACAGAAGCTGATTTTGAAAATGTGCTTTCTGTAAAATTAGACGGCCTCTTAAGTTTGTTAGGAGCAGTAGATTTAAACCAATTAGATAACCTCATTCTCTTTTCTTCGGTAGCTGGTTTTTATGGAAATGTAGGGCAAACCGATTATGCTATCGCCAATGATATTTTAAGCAAAGCAGCTCATCTTTTTAAAACCAATCATCCTAAAACCCATGTTTCTGCCATCAACTGGGGTGCCTGGGATAGTGGAATGGTAAGCGGAGAACTAAAAGCGCAGTTTGAAGCTGCCGGAATTACTTTAGTCAACAGCGAAGGAGGTGCAGCGATGCTGGTCAATGAACTGAATAGCGATTACGATGATCAACCTCAGGTTATCATTGGAGGAACGCTACCTTCAGCCATTAGCTATATCGGTGACATCAAAACGCATAAGGTCAGCCGTCAGGTAAAATTGGAAAATAACCCTTTTTTAAATCACCATGTTATCCAGGGAAATGCAGTTATGCCGGTTGTGAATGCTGTAGGCTGGATGGCACAGACCTGTGAAAAGTTGTACCCGGATTTCACCGTGTTTAAAGTAGAAAATACCAGACTGTTTAAAGGAATTGTATTTGATGGCAAGGAGAAAGAAGATTATGTAATGGAATTGAAAGAAATAGAAAAAAGTGCTTCTCAAATAGTTTTTGAAACAACAATCCTCAGCGAAGGTGGTAAATTACCGACCTTTCATTATAAAGCAAAAGTGACGCTGGTCAATAAAAAATCAGTCCCGGAAGCGCCAAAATTCGCCCATAAAATCAGTGGAGATTATCAGGCAACAGATGGCGCTACCTTATATAAAGATGGTTCACTCTTCCATGGCAAATATTTCCAGGGCATTGAGCAGGTTTTAGATTGTACAGAAAATAAAATTGTATTATCCTGCAAAGCACCGGAAGTGCCACTCTCCATGCAAGGACAATTTCAGGTACAATCAGTCAATACCTTTTTTGCAGATATTCAATACCAGGGAATGGTCATCTGGGTAGAAAAAAATAGAAACGGAGCAAAGAGCCTCCCTTTACAAACAGATAAGGTAGTGATATATAAAGACATTCCTTTCGAAGAAAAACTTTTTGTCACGGTTACCATAAAAGAAGCAACAGATTTTAAAATGATCGCCGAATGTACGGTCTATGATTCACAGGGTACCATTTATATGCAAACAAGTGGTGCAGAAGTGACCATTTCCAAGCAATTAGTGTGGTGAAATTAAAGACTAGCCTTAGTATTACGAGTGCTTTCAGAATTTCAAATTCTGGAAGCACTGAATAAGACTTAAGCTCTGTATAGAGGCTGTATAAAAAGACTCGCTGGAATGTTGAAAGTAAAATAATAGCCACGAAGACACAAAGGCACCAAGAGGTAATTCGGTTTAGTGCCTTTGTGCCTTCGTAGCAGCATTAAATTTTGACACTTTTAGCAGAAGTATACTTTTAAGACAGCCTCAATTATGTTAGACTGGATAAAGTAAAAAAACAATGACAAAAATAGCCATAATAGGGACATCAGGACTATTTCCAGGCTCTTCTACACCAGAAGAATTTTGGGATAACCTAATGAAAGAAAAAGACCTGACAGGACTGGCTACCGAAGAAGATTTTGGCCAGAATCCTGAGTTGTTTTTTCATCCCAAAAAAGGAGTAGTCGATAGTTGCTATTCGCTGAGAGGCGGATATATCCGGGATTTTAAATTCGATCCTAATGGCTATAAACTGTCAGCCGATTATTTGGCTAAGCAAGACAAATTATACCAGTGGTCTTTATATGTGGCCAAAGAAGCACTTAGGGATAGCGGCTATTTAGAGCACGAAAAAAGCAAGGCGAGCTGCGGATTAGTTTTAGGAAATCTATCGTTCCCCACCGGTTCTTCTCATCAGCTGATGTCCGATGTATATACCAAAACATTGGAAGCTGCCGCACAGCAATTATTGCAGGACGATCAATTTAAAATACCGAACTCGATACAAGCGATTCCACAAAACAGTGTGCTGGATTACACGCCTTCTGGAATGGTCAATGAAGCACTCGGATTAAATGGAAGTCATTATGCTTTAGATGCCGCTTGCGCTACCTCTTTATATGCTATAAAACTCGCTTGTGATGAGTTGATCACCGGAAAATCTGATATGATGTTAGCCGGAGCGGTATGTGCTTCTGATCAATTATTTATTCATGTAGGCTTCTCTATTTTTCATGCTTATGCACCCGCTGACAAAAAATTTGTACCACTCGATAAAGATTCCGCTGGACTAGTATCCTCGGAAGGTGCAGGAATGGTGGTACTCAAAAGGTTGGAAGATGCAGAGCGGGACGGAGATAATATTTTAGCAGTAATCGGCGCTATCGGGCTATCAAATGATGGACGAGGAAAATTTTTGCTAAGTCCAAATCCCAAAGGCCAGCAATTAGCTTTTAAACGAGCTTATGAGGTGGGGAATATTTCTCCTAAAGATACTTCTTATATCGAATGCCATGCTACCGGAACACCATTGGGCGATATCACGGAAATGAATTCGATTGCTAATTTTTTCAAAGAACATAAGACGACGCCATTATTGGGATCGGTAAAATCCAACATGGGTCACTTGTTGACAGCAGCCGGTATGACGGGCTTATTGAAAGTGCTGCTGGCCATGCAAAAAAATATAATTCCGCCTAATATCAATTTGGAAAATCCCGTGGAAGCAGATAATGGCTGGATTGGAGGGGAACAAATGATTGACAAAGCAACGCCATGGTCGGAAACGCAAAAGCAGGCTGGGATTAATTCTTTTGGTTTTGGTGGCACCAACGCGCATATGGTGGTTCAGAATTATAGCGAAAATCAGGAAAAAACGGTATCTGATTCGCCTATTCAATTGCAATCCATGGCGATTGTCGGAATGGATACGCATTTTGGAGATTGCACCAATCTTGATGATTTTCATTCCACCATTTATAATGGGCAGCAACATTTCAAGGCATTACCGAAGGAACGATGGAAAGGATTTGATAAAAATAAAGACCTGCTGAAAAGCTACGGATTTGAAGATGGGCAAGCGCCACGTGGTGCCTATATAGAAGATTTTAAAATTGATTTATTTCGCTATAAAATTCAACCAAAAGAGGCAGAAACGCTGGAGCCTCAGCAAGCATTAATCCTAAAGGTTGCGGATAATGCCATTAAGGATGCAGGTTTGGAGGAGAGCCAGAATGTAGCGGTCTTGATTGCGATGGAATCAGAGTTAGCTATTCATCATTACCTGGCTCGATGGGATGTAAGCTGGCAATTGGAAGAGGCGCTGAAGCAAAGCAATATTGACCTGGATGCGGAACAGGAAAAGGCTTTGAAAAAACTTTGTAAAAATGGGATCTATCCTAGTGAAGACTCCCAAACTCCTAGCCAGCATACAAGTTTTGTGGGCAATATCATGTCAAGTCGTATCGCAGCACTTTGGGATTTTACAGGCCCTGCGTTTACTGTTTCCTGTGGAGAAAATTCTTTGTTCAAAGCCCTGGAAATTGCACAGAATATGTTGTCGATGGGGGAGGTGGAAGCTGTCGTGGTCGGCGCAGTCGATTTTTCCGGTGGGCTGGAGAATGTATTATTAAGAAATCAAAAAGATAAAATAAATCCCCTTGAAAATCCTAGCCTGTCTTTTAATATAAACGACAAGGGTTGGTTGGTCGGAGAAGGTGCTGGTGCTATTGTGTTAAAGAAAAAAAGTGATGCTAAAACCGATAGAATCTATGCCGTAATTGATGGTATTGGACAAAAAAAACCTATATTAAACAGTGGTTATGTAGAACTTGCTGCAACTGGAATTACGGCTCAGGATGAAATCGAAAAGCAGTTTTTATTAAACAATCAACCAACAGAGGCCGTCGCTTTAGGAAGTATAAAAGCGAATATCGGACATACCTATGCCGCCTCAGGAATTGCGAGTTTGATCAAAACAGCTTTATGTGTGCATCACCGTTTTATCCCGGGGATTCCGAATTGGGAAGCACCTAAGGATGCGACCGCTTTTGAAAATAGTAACTATTATTTTCCTGCTAAATCACGGCCATGGATTTTACAAAACGGGCAAACCGCTCGCCATGCAACGGTAAATGGCCTGGAAGGAATTCAAATCCAAATATCTGAATCTCAGCAGGAAACGGCTTATAATAATACTTTCCTGCAAAATAATGCACCTCATCTCTTTCCCCTGAAAGGTAAGGATGAGGAGGAATTATTAAAACAAATTTCTGCACTGGAGATTGCTGGGGAAACGAAAACTCCGCTATCAGGAATTGCACAGCAGTTTTATCAAACCTTTTCCGAAAAACAAAGAAATCTATGCCTCGTTTTAATCGCTGAAAACAGAAATGACTTAGCGCAGGAGATCACTTTTTTTAAACATAACATCAGCCGATCAATACAAAGCCAACAGGCACTAAAAACGCCGCGAGGAAGTTATTTTACCCCCAATCCCTTGGGGAAGAAAGGCAAGGTAGTATTTGTATATCCGGGATCATCAACGGCTTATGCCGGATTGGGGCAGGATCTGTTTCAGTTGTTTCCTCAGTTGCAGGATCATTATGAAAAACTATTACCAAATCTCGATGATTTTGTGGCCTCAGATTATTTGTTTCCAAAGCTAATAAGTAAGGCGAGCCCGGCTCCCAATATTTATGAGAATGCGATAGCGATGATGTCGGTCGGGGTTTTTTATTCGGTTAATTTTACACATTTGTTGCGGTCGTTTTTTGACCTGAATCCGGAAATGGCATTGGGTTATAGTATGGGCGAATGTAGCAGTATGTGGTATTCGCTGGGCGTTTGGAGTCATGAGGAAGTTAAAGAGTTTCAGGATTCACCGATTTTTAAAAACCGTTTTGCCGGAGATTTAGAACTACTGGCAGAGCATTGGAAGATCAGCACCGATGAGGCAAAAGATCGTTGGATTAGCCTGGTTTTGTTAGCACCAAGAGAAAAGGTAGCACCATTGGTCAACGACGAAAAGCAGGTCTACCTGACCTTTATCAATACGGAAAATGAAGTCATTATCTCAGGAGATAAGGAAGCCTGTCTGGCGATCGCCCAAAAATTGGATTGTCAGACGATCACGATACCTTTTCAAAATGTAATCCATCATGATTTTTGTATAAAAGAAAAGGAGGGATTATTGAAAATGCATAATTTTCCTTTGGAAGAAAAACCGGCGATTGATTTTTATTCCAGTATTTCCCAATCGAAAATAGCACTCGATAGCGCGGTGATTGCTGAAAACTCTACAGCGGTTTGTGCGCAGAGTGTTGATTTTCCAAAAACGATAAAAATGGCCTCAGAAGCTGGAGGAACGATTTTTATTGAACTCGGCGCTAATGCGACCTGTACCGGTTGGATAAATACCATTTTAAAAGGGGCAGCATTTCACGCGGTTTCCATCAACCAAAAAGGTAAATCAGATATCCAGTCATTGGTGACTTTACTGGCCCAATTACTCAGTCATGGCGTATCGCTTGATTTGTCGATGTTATACCCGAAAACAGAAGAAACAACGAAAGGAACCAAGTTTTCAAAGAAAATAATACCAGGAGGAACGCCAATTTTTGATTTGTTTTTAGAGGCCTCCAATCAGGAGTTATTCAAAAGTATCAAAAAAAGAAGTATCAAAAAAGAATTGGTCGCTTCAGCGCACCACGATTCTTTTGTAGCCGAATCAGCGACTGCTGCTACTTTTCCAAAGCATAAAAATTTTAATTTAGACGCAAATAATTTTCCACCAACAAAATCTATTTCCACCATGGAAGTGAATACCATAAAAAAGACAAATACATTACCAGTGAATTCCAAACCGATCGGTGAAAACGGTTTGCGTTTGCAAAATTTTGAAACTGGAGAACAGCTCGAAGGCAAGCAAATTATTTTTTCACAGGAAGACCTGGAAGAGTTTGCAACAGGAAAAATTGCGAATGTCTTTGGCCCCGAATACGCGATCATTGACAATTATCACAGACGGGTAATGTTGCCGATGGATCCTTATTTACTAGTAAGCAGGGTCACCGGATTGAATGCAAAAATAGGGGAGTACAAGCCTTCCACTATGCAGACAGAGTACGATATACCTTATAATACCTGGTTTACGACTGATGGACAAATTCCCTGGGCAGTTTCGGTAGAGTCCGGCCAATGTGATTTGCTACTTATTTCCTATCTTGGAATTGACTTTCAAAATAAAGGAGACCTGGTTTATCGCCTGCTGGATTGCACCCTGACTTTTGTCGATGATCTTCCTTTCGAAGGCCAGACCCTTCGCTATGATATTTCTATTAATTCTTTTATTAAAAATGGAGAAAATCTGCTTTTCTTTTTTAGCTATCGCTGCTATGTAGAAGATCGATTGGTATTAAAAATGGACGGCGGTTGCGCAGGATTTTTCAAGGATGCAGAATTGGAAACCGGAAAAGGAGTAGTGTACACCGCAAAAGAGCTGGAAGCCAAACTAAAGGCGCCAAAGAAATATTTCACGCCACTATTAAAGACGAAAAAAACGGCTTTTTCAACATTAGATCTTCAAAACCTCATCAATGGAGACATTGAAAAATGCTTTGAAGATGAATCCTATTTTGCAAATGGACGCAATCCTTCTTTGCGC
>JBLHJZ010000215.1:0-7630 GCA_047619515.1 Saprospiraceae bacterium
CGCTATAAACACTTCACCAGACAATTTGCAATAATGAAGACCAGCAGCGCCATTTAATTTTGCTTCTGTACCATAGCCATCCAGCCAACCCGGTTGGTTAGAAGCTCCAGCAAAAGTCAATACCCCATATGAAATGGGTAGAGATGCCGAAGGAATTATTTTTCGAATAGAATGATTATAACCGTCTGCTACAAAAATATTATTGGAAGCATCAACGGCAACATCCCAAGGGTAGAAAAATGTAGCAAAAGAATCTGATCCATCATCATGACCGCCTGTACCGTTACCTGCAATAGTACTAACCTCTCCAGAAGGACTTACTAATCGAATGGCATGATTCCATTCATCTGCTACGATGATATTCCCATAATTGTCCAAAGTCAAACCATAGGGGCGATTAAAAAGTGCTTCGTTCACATTCCCATCTATCAAGCCAGTACAATAAGGAGCTCCGGCAATTCTTGAAACTGTTCCATCTGGAGTAATTTTTCGGATAATGTGGGTCATATGATCAGCAACATATAAATTGCCAGCAGCATCAACATCTATCCCTGTCGGGTTACCAAAACTGGCCGTTGCTACTGGTCCATCTGTAATGCCATAATTCCCATTACCGGCATAAGTTGACACCTCTCCGAGATGTGTAATTTTTCTGATCACGTTATTCTTGGTATCAGCGACATAGACATTCCCATCACCATCCACACATAAAGCATAAGGTTCATTAAAAGAAGCAGCAGCACCATTTCCGTTTTCTTTTCCAGCTACTCCCGATCCTGCAAGGGTCGAAACTATACCTGCAGGAGTTATTTTTCTGATTTTATGACCATGTCGATCAGCCACATAAATATTTCCCAGATTATCGACTGCAATTCCATGAGGATTATTAAATGTGGCTGCCTCAGCTATACCATCTGTAGATCCTAGGGAACCAGTTCCTGCAATTGTCACTACCTCTTGCGCATAGAAGGTAAAACTTATAATACTAAAAAAATATACCAGTAAATTTTTCATTAATTATTCTTTAAATACCTAAATAGGAATAAAATAAAATACACCTTTTCTATTTTAACTTGTTCCCGATACACTATAGGAGCAGAATCTGGCGAAAATTAGATTTTGCGCCACCAACACTATGACCATGAACATAGATATGAGCATTAGATCTGAAGGTGTCCAGCAATTCCGTATCGTAAATCGGATCTAGACGTCTCCATTCAAGGCCATCAGTATTAAGAATAGTTTTTTTATTTAAAAAAAGCTTAATCAATGGGAAAAAGAAGAAGGCAGAAACGCCTATAACAAGGAAAACGGCATTATACAGCAGAGCATGAAACCCTCTGTATTTTGTAGATACCTCGACAGTACCTATAGTACCGAATGTGTAGGAGTTGTAATTTTTCATTAAATATTTATTAAACCAATGGGGAGGGAATAATAAAACCAGTTGATAATAATTCCGAATAAACAAAGACTTTTAGGTCAGTTCAGGGGGAAGAACAAAATAAAATAAGGGGGACAACAAAATAATCGTGTAAAAAATTTGTACAATTGATAAAATATCAATGAGTACAATGAACTGAAAACAAAGAGAATGCCATAATTGACTAAGCCGATACATCTATGGTAATAAATAGCCGGTTTAAAGTTTAAATGTTAAAATCTTGTTGATTTGCCTGATATTAACATCAAATTTAAATTCAAGAGACCGTCCTGATGCATTTTGAGAAAACGCCTTATAAAGTGTCTTGTTATTAGATAATTCAATAATCCTGTCTGCAATATCATCCAGGTTTCGCTGGTCAATAAGGTAGCCATTTATTGCATTATTGATAATCTCTGTGGGCCCTCCAATAGGTGGAGCGATACAAGGCAGGCCATAATACATCCCTTCCAGAATCGTCATCCCAAAAGTTTCCACCCATTGTTCCGGATGGGAAAGATTGAGTACAATATGAGATTTTTGATAAAAAGGATGAACATTTTTTTGGCTGGAAAACAGTTGAAGATTAGTAGGTAGTTGTATTGTTTTAAAATACTCGTCAATAGACAATTGATCAGAATTGATGACCATGGTAAAATTAATTTGGGGTAATTTTTCGGCTAATGTCACAAATTCATTTACGCCTTTATAGGCTTTTAGGGAGCAAAGCATCAGGACAGTGAAAGTCTCGTGTTTTGCAGCAGTATCCAATTTATAGCTTTCAGCCGTTTCCATAAAGATATCAGACAGCGCATTATGGATGGTAGTGCCTTTTACATTTTGCAGCTTTTCAGTAGCTCTCAAATACTCGGAAACATAAATAGAATAGTCCGAAGTAATAGTTGCGATCCATTTTAAAAAGCGTTTGAGTATTAAAGGTTTGAGCGATATTTCATGTACATGATAAATGACCTTCTGCCCACTTAACCAGCCAGCCAGCGCTGCACCAAAAGGCAATAAGGTATTGATATAAATTATTGACTTTTCTTTTCGGGTATTCCATATTTTTAAAAATAAAATTACCTGAGACCAGAAAAAGAGTGCCAGCCGGACTAATTTATTTGGATTGAACCGATAATTAAAAAAGTTATAATCGACACCTTCAATATTTGACAAAAAGCCCTCTGTATTGCCAGAAGTGATGACCTTGCATTCATAGCCATAGTTCTGTATACCTCTGACCACATTAGATAAGACAAGCGGACTACCGCTAAAATCATTAAATAGATGTATAAATATAATCTTCTTTGCCGGTTTCATTAGGCACCAATTTTCCTTGCTTGAAAAGTATAGACTGATAAACGCTTTTGAACATCTCCCCTTTTGCATTCCAGGTAAATCTATTTTTGTACTGACGCTTAGCTCCATTGGCTAGACGATTCAGATAATCCCGATCCTGGTACATTCGGAGCAATTCTTCTTTGAAATGATGGATTGATGCATCATATTGCTGGTAGGGGACAGCTACGCCACAAGTATTATTAATAAACTCCCCTGGCCCACAATTATCAAAACACAACACTGGTACACCATAAGACATCGCCTCTGCTACTACCATTCCCGCTCCTTCATGACTTGGAAAGAAAAACAAATCGGCTCCCTGGTATATAAAATCTAGCTTATCTCTTTCGATCCAGGGGATAATATCAACGGCTTCGGAAATCCCTGTTTCATTTATAATAGTTCTTAAAAAAGATTCTGCGGAGCCCTTCCCTACCAGTGTTAGTTTTACTTTGCTTTGTTCTACTTCTGGTAAAGCGTGAAAGAAAGCTGCGAATGCCCGGATTGTTACATCAAAGCCCTTCAAGGCTTCAAAGCGGCCAACAGACAGAATATTAAAAGTATCTTTCGGGAGTTTGTCAAAATGTTCTGGTTCTTCCGTCGCTACGGAAGGCAAAATCGAGGTTTTAGATTCTGGGAGATTCAACACTTTAGCGACGGTATTATTCATCGCAAAAATATGCCGGGCTTCGGCTTTAGTCCTCATTAATAATGGATCAAAGTTCCAGAATAATTGTTTAGCTACGCTTCGAATCCTTTCTCGCAACATCTTAGAAAATCCGTATGGCTTTAAAAACTCCTTTGGAATAGTGGGATGATGTCCGATTGGCCCCCAAACAAAAGGCCTATTGGTTTTCCATAAAAAAGAAGGTGTCCAATCATTATGGAAATTCAAATTATGAACGATATCATAATGCCAGTTTTTATTTTTAATCCAATTAACTACACTGTATTGCCAGAGGTAAAAGTATAGCAAAGCACCTCTCCCACCCTTTTTCCAAAATCTCTGGTAATATGGGGTGTCAAAATATTCAAACTGGATATTCTGGGCTTCCACTACCTTGTTTTCCTTAATATATTGATCAATAGCCTCCTTGTTGTTCTCCCTGGTAATGGCAATAACTTTATGAAACCGGGCGATTTGGAGAATCATATTCCAGCCCATTCCATCTTCTGATCCTTTGTATGGATTGACTGCATAAGCCGTTACTAAAATGGTAGGTTTATCCATAGACAATTTCTTTTTCTAGTGGTTGAATCAACTTAATTACACGAGCAGGAACGCCACCGATTACCGTATTTGACGGTATGCTTTTATTTACTACAGCACCAGCTGCAATCACACAATTATCACCGATTATTACGCCATCGAGTACCGTTACTTTTGCACCGATCCAGCAATTCTTTCCGATTTTTATTCCTTTTCTACTTGTTCCCTGCAGTCTTATCAATTTATTGGTATCTTCAAAATGATGGTTCTCCGGATGGCAACTCAGGTATTGGCCGATGATACAATCCGCTCCGATTTCCAGACCTCCAGCGCCGCCGAGATAGGCAAATTCTCCTAAACCAACGTTGTCTCCAATCTTGATATAATTGCCAATATTATTGAAGGAAGTAGAGATAACCAATCGGCTATATGCCCCAATTTTTACGTTATTTCCGAGTTCCAACGCTGATTTCCCCAGCGCATTTAAATACACGTGATCTTCCAGCTGTACGAATTTCCCAAAGCGCATATTAGCTATATTAAAAAACCGAACGCCTCTTCCGAGAAAGAGCCAGTTGGGTATTTTTCCAAAAAACAGCAATTTTAAAGACCGGATCACACACCAGATTTTTTGCCAGGAAAGACTGAGCAATACCACGCTGCTCACAGCCGGATCCAAGGTGAAATCGGGGTTTTTCTTTTTGAGTATTTTTAATATCAAATTTCTAATCATACCATATCGACGTAGTGATCAATAATAGTTTTGAGTGTTTTTCCCTTATCAATATTTTCTAAAGCGATATATCGGTTAGCGGTAGACTTGTTTTGAGAAAGGTCTTCGAAAAGGTTTTTATAATCCGCGGTAAGGGCGATTATACTGTCCCCCGGCATTTCTTGCTTTCGTGCCAAAATTGTCACCGAATCTGCAAACAGGAAAAGGTTCAAGGGTGGTTGGTAGATAAATTTGTAAAAAAATCTTGGGATTCCTCCCGGTAAATCAATATTAGATCGTCTACCATCTATTATAAAATCAAAGTAATAGCGATCATATAAAACGGCATATCCTCGCCAGTGATATTTTATTTTTACATAAAACTGCCCAAATAAGTAATCGGTATAATAATAAGTAAAACGAAGAATTGAGCTGATTTTACTGTTATTTTTACCTTGTCTGGGCAAGGTATCCGCGGCTCGTTTTTCTGCTGCTTCCTTACCATGTTTATAGGAGCTCAAAATGGGTAGTAATGAGGGACGGTGGCGAAGTACAACGACATTTCTCCTGAATTTATCTTCCAAAACTCCTTTGATTGCTGCAATTATAGTACTTTTCCCAGCACCATCGACGCCACTAAAAGTGATCGTAAATCCTCGTTTGTTCCCTATCGACCGGATGATATCTCCCCAATACTTAATGGTATTCCCGATCCGGTTAAGCCCTTTATTTTCTCTTTGCCCACTTAGAATCTGGCAGACGCTTAAGTTAGTCTCTTTATCAAACCGATCAAGGCAATCAAAAGACTTGCAAACCAATTTGTATTTTCCATTCAGATAATTCAGCAATTTCGACTGTGCTGCTGGCGGGATATTTTTGAAATAGTTGATATACTTTAAGGGAATGCCTGCACCGTTTAAAATCTGAAACAAAAAGATATGTTCCAATAAATGATGAGGAGCGCAAATCCGGATGTTTTCCTTATTGGATATAACATGTTCCATTACCTCTTCGTGATTAAGGTAGGCTAGTTTTTTTCGGTAAAAACCAAAAAGGAAATCCAGCTGAAGGAAGCTACTATCTTTAAAAAAAATAAACAGCTGAACCATAGAAGCTTTCGATTCCTGTTTGATTTTTAGAATAGATGCATGACTCTTAATAGCCGGGAGCAACGTTTTAAGTTTACTTTTTGAAATAAGAATGTCTAAATCGGTGTGATCATCTAAATTGTGGATAGACTCATCGGTAAATTTCAACAAGACGTATTCTGAAAAAAGAATGTCTTTAAAAAAATAATTGATAAAGCGCTGTCTCTCTGACATTTAGAATTTATTTATTTTTGATATTTAATGAACAAAGAGCGGTATTATATTAAGCAACATAAAAAGTGCCATACTTTTGACCATCCTTATCCTCACAGGGAGATTCAAAGTAAAGTCTTATCTATTGAGCGATATTTTGGGATTATTACGGCCAGGCTTAGCTTAAAGAAGGAGATATTGAAATCTCCTTATTCACTTTATCTTCATTTATGGTATACCCAAGCGTAAAAAATAAAAAGACAAAGTGATAAAACTGAATAGCATAATTGTTATGGCCGAAAATTCCAAACTCCGTGATGGAGTTGAGTAATAAAGGAAACAACATAAAGAGCGCCATTATCTTTAGAATCTTGTTCTTATTTAAAACAATAGCTGTTATTGTCCAAAGCAATTGGAGTAAGCAGATAAAAGCGCCTACCAGACCGAGGTTTGTTAAGACTTCTACATAAGTATTATGACACATGGATGTCGTATAGGAATGGGTGCTCGCATACTTATTATACCAACCATTATCGGCGATGCTCATAAAGCCCTTTCCCAAAAGCGGTCGCTCAGGAAAACCTTCATTGATTAAGTCTTGCCAAAACTCTGTTCGCCCAGTAAGGCTAATCACCTCTTCCATATTACCGTCTTTCACAATAATAGTATTGAATAGAATCGGGCCGACGAGGATCGCGACAGTTATTGCACCAATTTTTACAAAATAGTTATTTGTCAATAAAATATAAACACCTGAGATAATGAAAAAACTAAATAGAGACGATCTAGATTGAGTCATTAACAAGACCGTCAGGGTAACCATAATACTAAAGACCTGAAATTTTGGACTCTTTCCATTAAGAATCTCAATATAGGAAGCACCTATGCCTATCAGCGTTAGGAGTCCAAGTTCATTAGGATTAATAATCAAACCACCCAATCGTGCTACTGTTCCTCCATGTGTTGTCCGATAGTAAAAATCGGGATCAAAATAAGCTCCGATTATAAACCAGGCAGAATGGATAAAGATTGCCCGGCTCAACAAGGATACAATTACTGGTATTTTACGATTATATGCTCCATCAAAATATAATAATACTTTATAAAAGACTAAACTAAAAACAAAGGTTTCAAAAATCATTGCCAATTGGAGTATTGAAAAAGAGGGATTGGTGGACCAGCTTACAGAGAGAAGGCCTAAGAATAAATAGGAACAATACAAAAAGAGAGGCATGATCATTATAAAATTGAAAGAAACATGTTTCCAGACCTTAGAAAATTTGAACAGCATAAAAATTGCCAGGAAAGTCAAAAGGATTCGACCAGCAGTTTTTATAATTCTTGTCAATGTAATATTATCTGGAAACAAGGCATAGTAGGATGCTATCCTGATGGCTAAAAAGATCAGCAGGAATATAAAGAGGTATTGCTCTGTAGTATATTTTTTTTTACTTTTCAATGCTTTCTTATATAGATTTCATATTTTTCCTTTAGATTGCCACTGCTCAATTTAGGTGCTATTTTTTGACATTCTCAATAGCTGCGTTTAGTTTACAAGCGGAGACATATTCATCATATAATTGCATACAGATTACTTTCCAATCAAAAATATCAGTGATCATTCGTTGAGCGTTTTCGCCCAT
>JBLHJZ010000216.1:0-7625 GCA_047619515.1 Saprospiraceae bacterium
AAGGTGCAATATTAGCGAACGGAAATACTTCGAATTTACTTTTGTCTAACAAATTCATTATAGTCAAGGTATACTATCGCTGGGTTGGTGTATGCGAGCGGGACAGACTAACATACCTCCGGTAGTTAAAAAGTCTGTGCTACTGGCCAGAACTGCAGACTTTTTAAATAGGAGGTATGTCAGTCTGCTACTTCTCTTTGCTTAGTGCCTTCGAACGGGTCAGCGCACCCCTTCAATCATTTTAAGCCCTTCCTATCTTTTTGCGTAATAATTTACCTTATATTGCTGCAAGCAAAACAAAAAGATAAACAATGAAAAAAAATAACAATAGATTGCTCTTAATCAGGAACGCAGGATTGTTCCTTATGCTCCTAACTTTTATATCCTGCGACCCGGCACAAACCATACAATTTGCCAATCAAACAGATGATGCAGCGACAGTTATGATTGTTTTCAAAAAAGGAGATCATGTTTACAAATTTGTTGAACCTACGGAATCAGACACTTTGATTATCGATTTAGAACCTAAGGGTCAGAATGCGGTAAGAACATTTCACTTTGGGCTCGGGACCTGGAAAATACAAAACAGTGTTGATAGTCTAATCGCAGCGGTGGAACTGATAGAAATAAAAACAGCCAAATCAAAAGAAACCTATCAAGGGGAACAACAAATAAGGACTTTTATTAAGGATAGAATTGCAGGTAGCTTCAAAGAACTTATTGAGATTAAATTAAAGTAAGGCTTGTAAGGGGCAGTTATTAATGGACTAAGTACCGGGTGTAATAATTAACTATGCATTCCTCTCGCACACCCTGACCCTAAAGGGAACCTCTCCCTTGGCGGGTATGGCTTCCTTTAGGACTGAGGTGCGGGTGGACAGATGCGAAGAAACTTATTACACGCTATACTAAGAACTAAGACCAACAAATATTAAATGGATAAATTAAAATTCTATCGATTTTTTATATTATTTGCTACTTTATTAAATCTGATTCTCACGCCATTAGAAGCTACTATTTTTCAGATTCAAGGAGGCTTATTAACTTTAGTAAATTACACCTTGATTATTTTAGCTAGTTTGTTGGTGGCACAAAGGAAAAATGTTCAAATTGTAACGATAGCTACTGGTATAATTACCTTAAGTTTTGTTTGGATAGAATATTTCGCGACGAATAGTTCTGCTTCTGCCTGCAGGATGTTTGCTACACTATTTCTTTTTTCTATTGTAATTTATATCCTCTTTCGAAATTTTGTTGATGCTAAAGAAATGAATTTGAGGGTTGTTTTTGGAGCGATGGCTGGTTACCTGCTGATTGGTATTATAGGAGGTGTACTCTTCGAAATGCTAGATTTTTTTTATGCAGGTTCAGTGAATGTAGCGGAAGGTTCTGGCGGCTACGATTTTTATTATTATAGTTTTATAAGCGTGGTCACCGTAGGGTTTGGTGACATTACTCCAGTAAGCGCAGCCGCTAAATCTTTGACTATTTTTCTTAGTGTAGCCGGGCAGTTTTATATGGCTGTTGGCGTTTCTCTTTTTATAGGAAAATATCTAAATACAAAAACCAATTAAACGCTAAGGGATAGGGTATTAAAAAGTGTCCGATTTAGGGGAAGTTATTTTGGCTTTAGACAAGCGCAAAAAATAGGGAATAGTGGTTCTATTCGCTATTTTTTGTGTGAAGTATAAAGTCAAAAGAACGAGTATAAAGCAGACAGTTATTAGTAACCTGTCCCTAAGTGCAGTGTAAAGTAAATATCGTCCGCTTCTGACTATGCCTTTTCGCTGCACTAAGGTGTTAGTCAGGTATGATATATTTAGAAATAAAAAATTATCAACTTATTGACTGTTATATAAAGATTACTAAAACCCTAAAACAATCATTTTAAAAATATAGGATGATTCATGTAGGCCAATATTAATAACATGAAAAATATAAAGTATCTCCTCTACAGCCTAATTTTCCTAACCGTCTCGTTATTCGGATATATGAAATTTACAAATCAGAACATCAATGAAATCGGCTTAAAATTTTTTAGCTGGATTAAAAAGATGAAAGGGGAGTCGGTGGATTTGACTAAGCTAAGCAATAAAGAGACAACCATGGTGGATCATCAAATTTGGACCGCACTCCTTAGTAAACAGGTATCAACTGCGGGTAATGTAGACTATAAAGGAATCATAGCAGACAAGGCAAGTCTAGATACTTACTTAGCTGCCCTTAGCGATAATCCTCCTGGTGTTAACTGGGGTGAAAACGATAAAATAGCCTATTGGATAAATGCTTATAATGCTTTTACCGTAAAGCTGATCGTCGATAATTATCCCTTAAAGAGTATCAAAGATATTGGGAATGGATTGCCCATGATCAACTCTCCCTGGGATATAAAATTTTTCAAAATAGGTGATACAGATTTTGATCTCAATACCATAGAACACGAAATCCTTAGGAAGCAATTTCAAGAACCCAGGATTCATTTTGCTATAAATTGCGCTTCTTTCTCTTGTCCAAAACTTAGAAACGAAGCCTTCGAAGCTAAGACCTTAGATAAGCAGTTGGATGAACAAGCAAGGTCATTTATAAATAATCCGGATAAGAATAAAATTGATAATAAAGAAACGCAGCTCTCAAAAATTTTCTCCTGGTTTGAAAATGATTTTACCAAAAAAGGATCAATAAAATCATTTATCAAAAAATACCATGAGGAATTTAATGAAAATAATAAGCTTCAATATATAGATTACGTTTGGACTTTAAATGAGTAAGAGCATGTTTGGAGTTTGGGCTTCGAGCCGAAAACTGGCAGTTTTTTGCTTAGCCGAAGCTGTTTTTTCAGTGCATACCCTTGTATGGACTTAAAAATAGCTGAAGGATAAGCGGAAAAATGACGCATGCAGGCCGAATGCTAAACTCCAAATATGCTCTAAGATATCCTCAAAAAACCTACCTTCGTTAAAAAAAAGAATGACAGTATCAAAACCTATCGTTTTCTTTGATCTGGAAACTACCGGAGTCAATACGACACAGGATCGAATTGTTCAAATTGGTGCAATCAAGTTGAATGTTGATGGAACAGAGGAAGTAAAAAACGTCTTGATTAATCCCACCATTCTTATACCAGAAGGTGCGACAATGATCCACGGAATTTCGAATGAGGATGTAAAAGATCAACCGGAATTTAAACGTATTGCCAAGAGCTTTGCGACCTGGTTAGCAGGTTGTGATTTGGCAGGATATAATTCTGATAATTTTGATGTTCCGATGTTGATTGAAGAATTTAGTAGAGTAGGCATTGCTTTTCCAGAGGAAGGTACCAGCTTTATTGATGTGCTGAAAGTGGAGCGATTGGTAAATAGTCATAAATTAGAGCACACTTACCGAAGGTATACCGGGAATGATTTGAAAGATGCCCACGATGCACTAGCAGATGTCAGAGCTACTTTGATGATATTCCAACAACAACTGGGAAATAATGCTGATCTGCCGAAGGAAGCTGCTGATATTGATGCTTTCTGTCAAGGAGAAAATAAGCGCGTAGATTTTGCAGGAAAGCTTTACCGGAAAGAAGGTAACGTATATTGGAAATTCGGAAAGCATCAAAATAAATTAGTGTCTGAAACGGTTGATTATGCAAAATGGGTGCTTGGCTCTGATTTTCCTTCGGAGACTAAAAAACAGATTAAGACAATCATAGGAGCATAATATTGCATTGAAATTTTTACTTCAGGCAGCCTTTTTTGAACAAGGGAACAACTTCATTGTTTTAAAGCAAACGTTTACTAAATCTCCTGTTAGAAAATACGATACTGTTAAATTTTGAAAGTGAATACTTTATTGAAAGAAGGTTTAGTAAACGTGTACGTTCTGGTTTTTAAAAATAAATTGAGTGCGGGACAAATCAGCGGATAGTACCCGCTAACTTTGTGTCTTTGCGCCTTCGTGGCAAAAAAAAACACTACCCTCCGCTAAGGAATGAAGTATAAATAAATTGATAGAGTTTGGCGTAAGATTTTTTGTGATTAATGAGTCAAAAAACGTAGGCACCCGCCAGGGTGACGAGGCTTTTTGAGGAAATTAGACGCGAAAAAGACAAGCCAAGAATATAAAGTTATTTTTAATTCATTCCTTGTTTGTTACACACTCAAAAAAAAATAAAAAAAATGACGCCTACTTCTATCATAAGAATTAAGCCACTTGGCTTCCCCTGGCAAACACAAGATCCCTTTATTTTTTGCGTCCATCATCGGGATGAATACCCAAAAGGCAATGAGGAAATGGGCCCTGATGCGTCCTTAGCAGGAAGAAACATCGGGCAGGATTTTGTCATCAAAGATGGATGGCGGATGTATCATGGTTCGACGATGCCCGGTTTTCCTTATCATCCGCATCGAGGTTTTGAAACGATTACGATTGCCAAAGAAGGCATTGTAGATCACAGTGATTCCTTAGGAGCCGCCGGACGTTTTAGCAGTGGTGATGTCCAATGGATGACCGCGGGGAAAGGTGTTTTGCATTCGGAAATGTTTCCCTTGATCCATAAAGACAAAGAGAATCCTTTGGAGATTTTTCAAATATGGTTGAACCTGCCAAGAGTTAGCAAATTTGTTGAACCGCATTTTAAAATGCTTTGGGCGGAAAATATTCCAGCTTTAAAAGAAACCGATGTTAATGGAAAAACGATAAGTGTTGACCTTATTGCCGGTACACTTCAGGATTTGCAAGCGCCTAATCCAACGCCAGACTCCTGGGCTGCTAATCCGGAAAACGAAGTAAGTATTTTGACTATTAAAATGGAAGCCAATGCGAACTGGGTTTTACCAAAAGCAAATGCCGAAACGAATAGGACACTTTATTTTTACAAAGGAAACCTACTAAATATTGCTGGTGAAAACATTTCGGTCAATCATGCTATCGAAGTGAAGGCTGGAGAAGACATCAGTTTGCAAGCCGGTTCCGAAGATTGTTTTGTACTCGTGTTGCAAGGCAAACCCATCAACGAACCAGTGGTGCAACATGGCCCTTTTGTTATGAATACCGAAGCCGAAATTCAGGATGCATTTGACGATTATAGACGTACCCAATTTGGTGGATGGCCCTGGCCAAAACAAGAACAGGCGCATGATCGGGAGAAGGGGCGTTTTGCGCTACATGCAGATGGGCGAGAGGAGAATTTGGTTCAACATTAGACTCTTTCAAGTTTACCCGGTGCGGCGTCATCCTGAGCGAGTGATAACAAGTCGAAGGATGGAAGCAGGCAATAAAGACAAGTTTCCAACTTGTCGAAGCAAATCACTAATCTGGAACTTATACAAACGGATGTGGATCAGAAATTGTCGAATTGAGAGCTAAGAACAATGTTATAAAATATGAAAATGACCTTAATAATATTGGCTTTGATTTTAATAGTATCCCTTTGGATGACAGGTCGTTCGGACTGGCATTTGAATAGAAATAAACACAACAAATCACCAGAAGGCAGATTAAAGCAGCTCAAGGGAAAATTATACGAGGACAAAGCTGGGCTAATCTGGGAGCTTCAGCCCAGCATTAAAAATAAATTCCATCAGCCAGCATCGGGCGAGGAAATCGAAACGGTTGAGCAGCCTTATCCCAATATTGATAGGAAGTTAAATCCCAATGCCGATGAGATGTTAACATTTGATCCTAAAAACCCAAATTTGAAATTTTTAAGTAAAACGGGCAATGGAAGATCTTATGAGGCGATTTTACAACCCAATGGAAAGTATTTAAAAGAAGGAGCCAAAAAAGGTACCTATAATTATGGCCATCCAAGTGGGTTTTTCGGAAGCACAAAACATGTATTTATGGATGTCATACCCCATTTTATTAATTCGAAATATGGAAGTTGATGCGGTGCCCATAATGAACCAGTAGGAGTAGTCATTTGAGGATTATACTCAGCACCGCCTATTATAGAGAATCCGCTTTCGAAAGCCGAGGCAAAAAACTAATATTTTTCTCCCGGTAAGGTTCCATATCTTTCAAAATAGCGTGCAGTAGATTAATCGAATCAAAAATATGTGGCCCTTTATTCAACATAATACAATCTGCTTGCTGGGCTTTTACTACATCCGTCATTTCTGCCCTTGATGGAACGCCACTCTTAGCCAGATTATCCAATACCTGAGTAGCCCAGATATCAGTGACATGAGCCGCCTGACAAATCGAAAGAATCTCTTCCTGTACCCGGCCTATATTTTTCCAGCCACTCTCCACTGCCAAGTCACCCCGGGCGATCATTACCCCTACCGGATAAACCTGCATTGCTTTCAGCAAAATTTCTATTAGTTGATTATATCCCCTTTGCGTTTCAATTTTTAAAATAATCCCACATTTTTTTTCCGGATCGAGATTTTTTAGTTCTTTTAATAATTGCCTCACATCATCAGGACTATTGACAAACGACAGGTTAATCACGTCAGTATTCTTTGCCACAAATTCAAGATCAGTTTTGTCTTTCTGAGTCAGTCCACTAATCCTCAACTCGCTGGAAGGAAAATTGATGCCTTTATCCGATCTCAATTTGCTTCCGTCTTTGGCAGCATTGGTAATTTCTATGGCTGCAAAATCTTTATTTACGGATTTTATAATTCCGCTAATCTTACCATCGTCAAAAAATATGGGATCCGCCACTTTTACATCCTCAAAAACCTCGGGAGCGGTACAACTAACGTGAGCAGTATCGATCATTTTTCCCTCTTTATCATAGGTAGCTGATTCGCCGGGTATATTTTTTCGGTCAATTCGGAGGATATCCGATTGTTTGATCAGTATTGGAATTTCTACATTTGGGAGTTCCCCGACGGACAGGAATTCCTGCTGCTCGTCTTTTTTAAAATACAAGCGGGTACCTGTCTCCAGGTAAGTGGTCTTTATACACGAGGCTAAAAATCCTTGATCATGATCTGCTATGATTTCTAATTTTCGCTTTTTATTTCTGGCGTCTCTAAAATAAAGACAGTTTCCAATTTTGATTTTTTTCAAATCCTCCTCACTTACCGGGATATGAAGGAGCTCACCAGTTTCGGGAGGTTCAGTAGCAATTAATACTTTTAAGGCTTGTACTGTTTTTCCGCGATTATCTTTTTCGGGCCTGAATTTCCTGACCTTCGGTCCCGGCACCAATGAACCTGTTCTGATTTTAGGGCCGGCAAGATCCATTGCTATCTTGCAATTTTTCTTTAGTTTTTTAGAGGCTTTACGGACATTACTGATCATTTTTGCCCAGGCGGCTGCATCGTCATGAGCGCAATTGATTCGTGCGCAATTCATCCCGGCGGCGATCATCTTTTTCACCATTTCATAATCCTCCGCTGCTTCGCTTGGTAAAGTCACCATGATCCTTGTTCTACGGCCTTTCGAACGATAACCCAGGAGCGTTTTTGCATTCTTTTTGAGTATCCTGTTTCCTTTTTTTAAAGAAACCCCAGATCGGATGTACTTAATCTCTTTGCCAAGAAAAGAGGCTAAAACACCACGAATGGTATAAAGGCTGCTTAATACATGGCTTTGAATTCTTGCCAGTCTTGATAAGCCCAGGTTTCCCAATTCCTTTTGGAGATCATTCAATTTATGGCTTCGCAAAGCCCGGTAATGAAGGA
>JBLHJZ010000217.1:0-7623 GCA_047619515.1 Saprospiraceae bacterium
GCTTCAATCGTAGAAAAAAAATACCAGCGTTCCATTATGTCAAGTGTCCATGGTATGTTTAGTATCGGTGCGATCATAGGAGCCGTAAGTGCTGGAATTATTGCAGGACTTGGCATTTCTCCAAAAATTCACATGCTTGGGCTTATCCTTTTTATTATAACCGCTAACATTCTGTTCCGTAAAACCTGGTTTAGTATTCCGGATACAGATTTAAAATCTCCTGTTTTCGCTATTCCAAGTGTGCCTATATTGGGCTTTACGGCTATTACTTTTTGTATTGTTCTAGCTGAGTTGACCATCATGGATTGGAGTGCTGTTTATTTAAATGATTCTTTAAGCAGTGGCTCAACGCTGGCAGGGCTTGGATTTGCTGGTTTTTCATTGACAATGGCGATTGGCAGGCTATCCGGAGACACGATTGTTCCCAAAATTGGAAAACGAAATATGGTCGTATATGGCTGTATTTTGTCTGCCATAGGATTAGTCATCGCAGCTTATACCAATTTACCTTTGGTGGCTATTCTGGGATTTACCCTATGCGGGGTAGGCATGGCGGTGATTGTCCCTTTGCTTTATAGCCTCTCTGCCAATCAAAAAAATATTTCTCCCGGTGTCGGGATTGCTTCTATAGCAACGGCTTGTGTTTTTGCAGGTTTGGTCGGAAGGCCATTGGTCGGGCTTGTTTCAGATTATGCCGGAATGGCTACCAGTATCTGGATCGCTGCGGGTTTTGCTTTGACGGCAGGAATGATTGGAATGGGAATTAGAGCAGAGGCCAAGGGGCAGAGGTTGGAGGTTAGGGCTTAGCGCTATCGACACATATCTCCGCTTAGGATTCTACTAGAGCACTAAATTTGAGCTTCTTTATTCTTCATATAATTCCATTATTACCCTATCTCGGAATTGCCACACCTCTTAATCCTTAATTATTTCCCACCTGTTTTTTTAAACTTACCAATAAAATTCATTTATTTTGCAATCAGAGACTTAATGATCAATCTTAAATTTCCAATCCTAAATCTAGTGCATGCTGTTAATTAAAAATGCGATTATCGTAGATTCGAGATCAAAACTGAACGGCAAAAAGCGTGATATTTTAATCAAAGAGGGGGAAATCCTTTCCATAAAAGCGAGTATTGATCAAGCGAAAGCGAAAATCTGGGACGTCTCCGGTGCCTGTGTATCTATCGGGTGGATGGATGTCGGTACCCAAGTCGGTGATCCGGGTTTTGAACATCGGGAAGACCTGGCAAGTGTAGCAGAAGCTGCTGTCAGCGGTGGATTTACGGCGATTGCCTGTCTGCCCAATACCTCTCCGGCGATACATTCAAAATCAGAAGTCAATTATATTTTAAAAAACACAACGGGTCAAATAGTAGATTTTTTTCCGATAGGTTCGGTGTCGAGAAACTGTGAAGGCAAAGATATCACAGAGATTTACGATATGCATCATGCAGGTGCCATCGCTTTTTCAGATGGCCAGCAAACGATTCAGGATAGTAGCTTGATGATGCGGGCTTTGCAATACGTAAAAGCTTTTGACGGACTGATCATGAATCATCCGGCTGATGCGAGTATTGGCAGTGGTGGCCAAATACATGAAGGGATGGTCAGTACCTCGCTGGGAATGAAAGGAATTGCGGCTATTTCGGAAGAGCTGATGGTGCAAAGAGATTTGTACCTGGTAGAATATACCCATTCGAGATTGCATTTGCTAAATATTTCTTCCGGTCGGTCAGTGGAGCTGATCAGGCAGGCGCAAGCTAATGGACAGCAGGTAACGGCCTCTGTGCCGGCGCTCAATCTGGTTTTTGACGATGGAGCACTTTCCGATTTTGATGTGAATTATAAAGTGCTTCCTCCGCTCCGGAGCAAAAATGATATAAAAATATTGCGTAAAGCGCTAAAAAGTGGTACGCTGAGCGTAATTACTTCTAATCATACGCCCTTGGATTCGGAAAGTAAAGACCTTGAATTTCCTTATGCAGACTTCGGCGTAATTGGGCTGGAAACTACTTTCGCTTTGTTAAATACTCATTTGGTGGATTCGAGTTTTAGTCTGGAGGAGCTTATTTGTATTCTGGCTTATAATCCTCGAAAAGTGATGCGGCAGCATATCCCGGTCATAGAAGAAGGTGCGCCAGCCAATCTTACCATTTTCGACCCAGATCTGGTCTGGACTTTCGACAAACAGGACATTTTTTCCAAATCCAAAAACACCCCTTTTGTCGGAACGGAATTCAAAGGGAAAGTGCTGGGGGTAGTGAATAATGGAGACTTTCGGCGAATTTAAATCTATCGGTCTCTATTAATATTTCATTTTTTCGGTAATTAACCGCATATTCGTGAGGTACTTTTTTAGAAACGAATAATTGAGCAGGAGTCATTTTGTCGCTCATTGTGAGTGCCATAATGAAGAAAGATTTACCTTTTAATTCAGCAGCGACTCAAAATTTTCAAAATAATATATAACATCATTAACCAACTTAAATAATAATATAATGAATCCATTAGACGAGCCTATGAATTACATTGATCCTTCTTCTGTATCACCACGGCCTGTAGCTATGCGTTATGGCCTTATTTGGGGATTGATTGGTATTATGGTCGGACTTTTAGCTCACATCTTGGGCTGGAGTGATCCTTCCGATCCAAATACTACCATGACCATTTTAATATCCGTTATTTCTCTTGGAATTTCCGTTACGATGATCGTATTGGCAGTAAAGACACATAGAGATCAGGAATTGGGTGGTTATATGACCTTTGGAAGAGGTTTTACCACCGGGATATTGACGACGCTCTTTAATGCAGTTATAGCTACTATTTGGATGGTGATCTTTTTTAGTTTGATAAATCCGGACATGTTTGATATGATAGAGCAGGGGATGTTGCGTCAATGGGAAGAACAAGGAATGAGTGAGGAGCAAATTGAGCAGGCTAAAGGCTTTGCGACTATGTTTACCGGACCAACTTTTATGACTATCGCTACATTTTTGGGGACGCTCTTTTGGGGCGCCATCATCTCTCTTATTGTGTCTGCCGTTATGAAAAAAGATGCACCAAGAATGGCTTAATCCCTCCAATTTATGTCGAAAAATACAATAGGAATAAAATACGGAATACTGGCAGGAGTAGGGCTAATGCTCTACTTTTTGCTTTTTTATTATATGGATAAAAACAGAATGATGGACGCCTGGGTCTCCTGGAGTTCCTTGTTTCTTGTGCTTATCTGTACTTTTTTGGCTGTCAGTCAACAGCGGGAAACCAATGGCGGAATTATTGAATTCAAGGAAGCCTTAAAGACGGGGTTTACGGTAATAGTGCTGTCCAACCTGCTGTACTATGCTTTTTTCTTCGTTTTACTAAAATCCGACCTGGAATTAGTAACCATTTTAAAGCAGAATGGTATAGACTTTTATAAAAGCATACTACCAGAAGAGGAGTGGCCAGCGATGGAAAAATCCTATGAAAATTTTAGTTTCGGATTTTCAGATGTCCTGCAATATTTTGCTAAAAGTACAATTGGCGGATTTTTTATAGCTTTGCTGGTCGCAGGATTGCTTAAGCGGTCGACTGTCAGGTGAAAAAGAAGTCAACTTGATCCTTTTTTCAACAAATATCCTTAAAAAATAAGCAATCACAATCCATATATGAACCTCTCCATCGTCATACCCTTATTAAACGAAGAAGAATCCCTCCCGGAATTGGAAGCATGGATTCGTCGAGTCATGGAGGCAAATAACTTCACTTACGAGATTGTCATGATCGACGATGGGAGTACCGATACTTCCTGGGAGGTCATTGAGCGGCTATCAAAAAATAATGATCAGGTACGGGGCATTAAATTTCGGAGAAACTATGGCAAATCGGCTGCTTTGCATACTGCATTTCAGACAGTGCGCGGCGAAGTAGTGATCACGATGGATGCCGACCTTCAGGATAACCCGGAGGAGATCCCGGACTTATACCGGATGATCAAAGAAGAGAAATTTGATATTGTGTCTGGTTGGAAAAAGAAACGCCATGATCCGCTCTCGAAGACGATCCCTACGAAATTATATAACGGAGTGACTCGTATGATGTCAGGGATCAAACTCCATGACATGAATTGTGGCCTGAAAGCTTATAGAAACGAGGTGGTAAGATCTATTGAGATTTATGGAGAGATGCATCGCTATATTCCGGTGATTGCAAAATGGTCAGGCTTTACCAACATCGGTGAAAAAGTAGTGCAACACCAGGCTCGAAAATTCGGCGTGACCAAATTCGGCGGTGTCCAGCGATTTATCCGTGGGCCACTTGATTTATTGTCTATTACCTTTGTCGGGAGATTCGGCAAACGGCCGATGCACTTTTTTGGAACCTTGGGTATTCTGATGTTTATCGTTGGATTTTGTTCCGCAGCGTATATTGGTATTAATAAATTGTTTCGCCTTAGCAATAATTTGCCCTATATCCTGGTAACGGATAATCCTTATTTTTATATCTCCTTAACTGCTATGACCCTGGGGACGATGCTTTTTCTCACCGGGTTTCTCGCTGAACTGGTTTCCCGGAATGCTCCCCACCGTAATGCCTACCTGATTGAAAAGGAAATCGGTAATACGGATGGATGAACATAACATTTTGGATGCTCCTGAACGTGAAGGGACGCAACTAAAGATTTCTTATAAAGTGGTACTCTTTGCTATTATTGGAATGGCCATTATGTATTCAATTTTCTTCAGGACAGCGTCTTTCAGTCATTTTACACAAGCCGATATAAAATCATCAATATTTACGATTGATCTGAAGCAACTGATTTTTTTAGCTACAACCAGTATGGGCTTGTATTTTTTTATGTCTTTTATAAAATTTGAAATAGCCCATTGGTTTCGGGTAATGACCGTTTCGGTAACTATCGTTTTAGTAGCCACTTTGCTGTCGCTTCTATTGACTTTAAGCGCTTCTAATGTTGAATTATTTCAAAGCGTAAAAGTTCTCGTTTTTATAGCCTTGATCGCTGGTGGCGGTTGTAGCCTGGCTACCCAGTTTCTCCATAAAAAACATTATTTTATCTTTTCAGCTATCATGATATGCACAATTGTCTTTTTTTCGTTGATAGAATTTTTATAACTTGGATGGAAGTCCGAAGTCCGAAGACCGAAGGTGGAAGTCGGAAGACCGGTAAATCGCTAAACCGCTAAACCAATGAACCCAAGAATAAAAGAAGTAATCAAAGAAAGTATCCTCCTCAAAGAAAGTATCCTTCAGGATGCCCGGTTACTGGCTACTATAGCGCAAGTCGTAGATATCACTACCATCGCGTTGCAATCGAAAAAGAAAGTTCTCTTTTGTGGAAACGGAGGTAGTGCTGCTGATGCCCAGCATATTGCGGCTGAATTGTCCGGTCGATTTTATTTGGATCGGGAACCGCTTTTTGCTGAGGCACTCCATGTAAATTCTTCTGCGCTGACCTCTATCGCTAATGACTACGGATATGAGGAAGTGTATGCCAGGATGCTTCGCGCAAAAGGGGAACAGGGCGATATATTATTTGCTTTATCGACTTCCGGAAATTCTCCAAATATCCTCAAAGCAATCGAAGCGGCCAGGCAGCGATCCATGCTCGTCGTCGGAATGACTGGTGCTAGCGGTGGCATTATGGGGGATCAATGTGATTACCTGATCAATATCCCAAGCAATGATACCCCGCGTATACAGGAGTGTCATATGTTGATCGGGCATCTGATTTGTGAACTGGTAGAAAAGGCGATTTTTGAATCCTAAAAAACGGTATATCGGTATATCGGTGCACAGTATATCGGTGCGCAGCGACCATTAAACCGTTAAACCAATAAACCAATAAACCAATGCCCAATTATCCCTTCCTCTTCCTCGACCGCGACGGTGTCATCAACGAAAGACTCCCCGACCAATATGTCGAAAGGCTAGCACAGTTTCAATTTACGGAAGGCGCGCTGGCGGCAATTTCGAATCTGACTAAGCACTTTGACCGGATCGTTGTTGTGACCAACCAGCAGGGGATTGGTAAAGGAATTATGACCGTGGAGGATTTGAAGGAGATTCATGATTTTATGAAAAAGGAAATCGAAAAGGCAGGCGGACACGTAGATGCGATATATTTTTGTCCTGCATTAAGAGCAAGCAATCATCCTGATCGGAAACCAAATCC
The DNA here is from genome assembly GCA_047619515.1 of Saprospiraceae bacterium. Taxonomy (GTDB): domain Bacteria; phylum Bacteroidota; class Bacteroidia; order Chitinophagales; family Saprospiraceae; genus JAHDHW01. The sequence continues at coordinate 6,179 of JBLHJZ010000217.1, forward strand.
TGGGATGGCGATGAGAGCGAAACAGGATTTTCCGGAAATAGATTTTAGTAAATCAATCATAGTCGGAGATGCCAATAGTGATATGCTTTTCGGGAAAAGACTGGGCATGAAAACCATACTGATTGAAACCAATCCGACGGAAGTAAAGAAATCAAGTATGATCAATGTTGATGCTCGATTTATATCTTTAGCTGAATTTTCAAAATCTTTGGGATGATACGTAATTTTTCATTTTCATTTAAAAACAACCTCCGTAGCTCCATATCCATAGCGCTCATGATACTCGTTTTTAAAAGTCGCTACATCAGGATTCAGGATTAGCCTGCTGGCAATTTCATCTCGAAGGCGTCCCTTACCAAGGCCATGAATCACAAAAACCCTGGGTACCCCGACATTAATTGCTTTGGAGGTATAGGTATCAAAAGCGTTTAATTGCTGTCGAAGAATTTCAGCTTTATTCATTTTTTTCCAGCGATCGGTAAGCTGTTCTATATGGAGGTCAATCTCCGGATTGAAATGCGCAAAAGCCGATACACTATGCTGGTCGATTCGATTCAGGCTCTGCATATGTATGGTGGAAGGCCGGTTGTTTTTTTGGGTATACGTTTTTAGATCCTCTTCCTTCTTTTCCTTGACCTCAAAAGAATCAAAAATCACGTAATGATGTACCGGAATATTGAGCAAGGGGGCAGTTTTTATATTTTTAAAAAATTGCTGTGCTTTGATTTTTAAAGTCTTCTGTTGTTTTTTTCCGGTACCTTCAGTGGTCACCTGCCAGCATTCGAGATCAATAACCGGAAGTTCGTTGAGATAGTCAAAAGGAATTTGCCCTAATTCTATATAGGAAACTGCGTTTATTTTACCATTAGACTTCATTTTAAGCAGTGTCCCCAGGTGCAAACTAAAAGAATACAAGGCATCGTATCGCGTATCATTGATCAGGTACATATTATAATCGGAAGTACTACCGTCCAAGTTGTACTGTGCCTCAAAAGCAAGCTGGATTCCCAGACTTTTCAAAATAGCATACTGCGCCTCTATCTTTGGGCGATCTGGTTCTTTAGGTTTCTTTTCTTGTTTACCCTGGATCACTTTTGCCTTCACCGGAGGGTTTTTTTTGAGTGGTACCCGATAATCTTCAATACGAATCAAATCATCTTCAAAGGCTGGTATTTCATCTCCGTCGTCCAGCAAGACGGATAGCATTTCATCTCCTAGTGTGGCGGTGACCACTCCTTCGTATCCTGTATGGATAAATCTAATCCGGCTTCCTATTGCGAAAATCATGGGTTGGTAATTGGTGAATTAGTTAAATAGTTTAAGTTGCGATTTATATTGAGTACCTAAAGGCACTCCTCGTAGTTTTTTAGTCCTAGGTTACCGATATCAAATCCCTAAAGGGATTCTTTGCCCTGTCAATGGCTTAAATATTGGTAACCTAAGCA
>JBLHJZ010000218.1:0-7561 GCA_047619515.1 Saprospiraceae bacterium
AATACGGGTGTGCTGACTGAAGAAGAAGTATTGGTGACCGGCTTGACCCTTGAGGAAATAAGAAGCCAGTCGTTTAGGAAAATATTGGAAGGGCGAAAAATTATATAATGGGCTGTTGGCTGAACTGGCAAGTAAACTGGTATGATTCAATTTTACTGAAAGTAAAATTCCTGTATCCTCTCTGCGTATCCTCTTTCTCTCCGCGGTGAATGCTTTTTTATAACCGCTGAGGTACTGTGTAGAATACGCAGAGAATTCAATAAGTGCTAAAATATAATACAAGTTTTAATGTCAATTCAGTTAGCTATTAGCTTTCCTCAATCGCGAGAAAAAGCTGCGTTATAAAGGAGGCCAATAGCTAATAGCCAACAGCCAACAGCATCAAAAAACATCATGCCAGTTTGGAATTTCATACTTTCTCATTTACAAGGTAAAATCAAGCTTGCCTTGCTCTATGTGATAGCTAGTGAAGGAAGCTCGCCCGGCCGGAAAGGATTTGTCATGGCGGTTACAGAAACGGGCATTTTTGAAGGGACAATAGGAGGAGGAATCATGGAAGTAAAGCTGATAGAATTAGCTAAGCAGCACATAAAAAAGGGAGACCAGACGACCCTTATTAAAAAACAATACCACGACAAATCTCATCCTCGCAATCAATCCGGATTGATTTGTTCGGGGGAGCAGACCGTAGCCCTTATTCCGCTTGATGAAAAAGATATTCCAACGATTACTTTTATTAAGGAACGAACAGAAAGCCTTACTTTATTGATTGATGCTAAAAATGGTTTGCGGATTAAACCGAAAGAGAAAGAAGAAAAAGCGATCATAAAAGTAGCCAGTGAATTTGAATACGAAATAGTTTTGCCGAAGCCCAAGACCATTCATATTTTTGGTGCTGGTCATGTTGGCTTGGCTTTAGCTCGCCAGATGTCCCTGCTGGGTTACCGCATTATCCAATACGATGACCGGCCAGAATTATACGCTTTGCAAAAAGAACAAATCACCTGGTCTTTAAAAATCATTGACTATGGAAATGTGCAAAATGAAATAGAAACAGATTCTATAGATGCGGTAGCCATCGTCAGTTCTTCCTATCGGAGTGATAAAATAATACTTAAGCAACTCTATAAAAAATCATTAGCTTACATCGGCATGATGGGAAGTGACCAAAAAATAGTTACGTTAAAAAAAGAACTCGCAACAGAAGGCATTACTGAAAAAGAGTTAGCCCATGTATTTGCGCCTATTGGTATTAACATGTATAGCAAAACTGCTGAAGAAATTGCGGTCAGTATTGCCGGGCAGGTTATCTTTGAAACGAATAAGGGCTTGCCGACGGGGAGGGGGTATTAGGGTCGGTGGGGTTTTTGAGCAGGATCAGACTGCGGACTTCCGACTGCCGAACACCCAATCCCGAACACCGAACACCGAACACCGAAAACAAAAAAATTAATCACACATGAGCCAATTCATCCCTTCCCACATCATCGCCTACTCCAATTCCGACTTTACCAATCCCCACGAAGTGGTACTACCGGATGATCCAAAAGATTGTACGGACAACTATACTCATATGGGCGTAAAATACTGGGGCTTGGAGACGAAGCGCCATAAGGCCACTACAATAGAGGAGGGCAATAAAAAAATATATTACAATCACGAGGCTCATCACTGGCTAAAGATCGGATTTAAATATCGTACTGAAATCAAAAGCCTTCGGGTCAGTACTAAATGGTTTACAGGCAATCAGGTGAGAGCCATATCAGTCCTCCTGATCGATGAATTAACAGGAGGGGAGCAGGAAGTTTTAAGTAAAAAAATACTGCAACCTGATCAGGAGCATCATTTCCTGTTTGAGGCAACGACTGCTACCGAATGCCTGATCAAAATGTATTACGAAGGCGGCATTTCCAGGATCAATTTTTTTGGTGAAAAGACGGAGGCACAACTGCCTCTTCGCCAAAATATTTTAACGAAAGCCATCATTTCCCATATCTCTAATGAACACTATGGCAACCCAGCAATGGCCGTAAATGGCAGTCGCCAGGAAATGTATATGAAAGGTTGGGAATCTGCCCGTACTGGTTTTGGGGAGCAGGCTATTTTTCATTTGGAGCAACCCGTTCTTATTGAAGAAATCGTGGTGGACACTTATCTGCATCGCTTGAATGCCCCACTGAGTTGCCATGTATTTGGAATGCTACTAAAGGATAAAAAAGCATTTAAAGATGCTTTGGCACATCTTCCGAAATGGACGCTCCAATTCGAGGATGGCAGTACCATAACGCCAAATAAATTCCAAGAATATATGCTGAATCAGGACTATTTAAAGGAAAGGGTACCCAATCCTTTTCATTTTGAAATAGTCCTGGATAATCCACCGGGCAGTCCCTGGAAAGCGGTGCTGCCTTTTGAGGCTTTACGACCTGATACTTTTCATCGGTTTTCTGTTTTTGAGAATCAGGGGCCGTTTTCTCATTTGGTTTATTTGCATTATCCGAATGGGGGGGTGCATGGGTTGAAGTTATTTGGTCAATATCCCTTGCACGATTATTGACCAAAATGGATTTAACAACATCTTTCTGGCTAGCGTATCAACCCACTAGTATCCCCTTCACCCCACCTCAAAAGCAATCCGCATCATATCCATATACGACTGCTCCCTGTCCATAGAGCTCGCCGCTTCGCCAGTCCGAATATTATCACTGACCGTAAGAATGGAAAGCGCTTTGGCACCTAATCTTTTGGCCAGGGTAAAGAGGATTTGGGATTCCATTTCCACGCCGAGGATGCCATGCTCTTCCCAAATATCCCAACGGTGGGGGTTGTTGTCATAAAAGGTATCAGTGCTGAATATGCTTCCCTGATGTGTGTTTATATTTAATTTTTTGGCAGCTTCATAAGCCTTTTGTAATAAATCAAAATCTGCTGTGGGCGCGTAATGCATACCATTAAAATAGGCCGCATTGGCGCCTGAATCTCCGGAAGCACTCATGGCCAGTATTACCTGGCCTATTTTCAGGTGTTTTTGGATAGCGCCACAAGTGCCGACTCTGATCAGGTTTTTGACCTTATAAGTGTTGACTAATTCGTTGACATAAATAGCGGTACTTCCCATGCCCATTCCTGATCCCTGTATGGATATTTTTTTCCCTTTATAGAAGCCTGTGTAGCCTAGCATGCCCCTGACTTTATTATAGCAGAATGCATTTTCCAATAAATTTTCTGCGGCATGTTTTGCGCGTAAGGGGTCGCCGGGTAATAGCACCGTCTCTGCGATGTCACCGATTTTTGCTTCTAGATGAATACTACTCATGTTTTTTTGTTTTAATTCATTTCAACTAAGCGCCATAAGGAATCCAGATATTTTTAACCTGACTTGCCTGCCTCAGGAAAATCGCTCCTTCTCCTTGCGCTTTATCCATCCAGTTTCTAAATTTTCCATAATTTACCCAGGTTCGTTTCATATTATCGGCAGATAAATATTCGATATCCTTACTCCCTTTTTTATTACCGAAATACCAAATCCCATCCACATCATCGTGTTTGACCAATACCTGGCTTAGTTCCTCTTTTTGCCCGGTAACGATGTTGATCGTACCTGCGGGAACATCCGAGGTTTCCAGTATTTGATAAAAATCAGTCGCTGAAAAAGGACAGCTTTCAGAAGGGACTACCACGACATTATTGCCCATAGCAATCGCAGGAATCACCGTAGAGATAAAACCTAGCAAGGGCGATTCATCCGGACAGATGATGGCCATTACGCCAATTGACTCCGGCATAGCAAGGGTTACATTGCGGTGAATCGTATGGTGAACCTGACCGTCATACTTATCGGCATAGGCTGCATAAGTATAAATTCTTTCTATAGACATTTCTACTTCTTTTGAAGCTTCCGATTTGCTTTGGTTGGTCATTTGCTGAATCCGATTTGCAAATTCTTCACTGCGAATAGCCAGATTTTCTGCCAAATAATATAAGACCTGCGCTCTTGCGTGACCGGTTCGTCCCGCCCAATTATTACTGGCATGTGCCGCTTCCACTGCATTTCGGATGTCTTTTCGATTACCGCTGGAAACCTCTCCGATATAATCGCCATTACTGCTGTTGATGACCATACTATAGCCACCGTCAGGCCGGGCTTGTTTACCACCGATATACATCTTGGTCGTCCTGTCTATTCCTGGTAGCTTATTTCCATCCCCTTTCGAGGGCTTTGATTTTTTAGCTGGTTTTGTAAAAGGTTGATTTGAAAATTCTCCATCAATCCTGGGTTTTACATATTCAAATAAACCCTCTTTTCCGCCTTCTCTTCCAAATCCGGACTCCCGGTAACCTCCAAACCCGGAGGCTGCATCAAACACATTGGTGCAATTAATCCAGACCGTCCCTGCTTTTATTTGAGGAGCAATGTCTAAGGCGAGATTAATATTTTCTGTCCAGATACTACTGGCTAGGCCATATCGGGTATTATTGGCTAATTTGACCGCCTCTTTATGTGTTCGAAAACTCATGGCGACCAGGACAGGGCCGAATATTTCCTCTTGCGCAATGGTGGACGATGGCGCAACATTCGTAAACAAGGTTGGCGGATAAAAGTATCCATCGGTAGGGCAGGCCCAGGAGGGTTGCCAAAGCGTGTTGCCTTCGGCTACCCCTTTTTGTACTAATTCTTCAATTACTTTTAATTGTACGGGTGCTACGATAGCCCCGATGTCGATGGTTTTATCCAGCGCATTGCCTATTCTAAGCCGCTCCATCCGGGCTCTTATTTTTTTATACAATTTTTCGGCGATGCTTTCCTGAACCAAGAGTCTCGAACCGGCACAACAAACCTGACCCTGATTAAACCAAATAGCATCAACAACCCCTTCCACTACACTGTCCAGGTCTGCATCTTCAAAAACAATAAAAGGCGATTTGCCACCCAATTCCAGGGAGATTTTTTTACCGGTTCCGGCAGTAGCTCTTCTTATAATTTTACCCACTTCAGTAGATCCTGTAAATGCAATTTTTTGTACGTCTTTGTGATCGACCAAAGCGGCACCGGTAGCCCCCGAGCCGGTAATGATATTTACCACGCCATTTGGTAAGCCTATTTGCTGGCAAATCTCGGCAAAGAGCAATGCGGACAAAGAAGTGAATTCTGCCGGTTTTAGTACTACGGTATTTCCCATTGCCAGGGCTGGTGCAATTTTCCAGGATAACATTAGCAAAGGAAAATTCCAGGGAATGATTTGCCCGATTACGCCGATTTCTTTATAATCTTTCAGCTCCGTATCTCTGAGTTGCGCCCAACCTGCATGATGATAAAAATGTCTCGCCACCAAAGGAATATCAATATCCCTGGTTTCTCTGATCGGTTTTCCATTATCCAATGCTTCCAAAACGGCAAAAAGACGGGAGTGCTTTTGCACTTGTCGGGCGATCGCATATAAATACCTTGCTCTTTGGTGTCCGCCGATCGCAACCCATTTTGGTAAGGCCTTATTGGCAGCTTTTACCGCATCATCTACATCCTTTTCATTGGCTTCTGCGGTTTTTGCTAATTTCTCTTTATTGGATGGATTTATACTATCAAAATAGATTCCCGAAGAAGGCTTTTTCCATTGGCCATTTATAAATAGCTGGAAAGTTCTTTTGTGCGATTCGAGAAACTCAGTAGCTTCTCCAGCACTTTCAGGAGCAGGGCCGTAATCCATGGTTTCGTATATTTCTTTGACTTTCATATTGTTTTATTTTAGAGCGTAATCTGTCATACTGAGTGAATGAAATGAATCGAAGTATGACTCCTAGTTCACGCCATAGGATGCCTAAAGGAAGCGGAATACCTTCCGGTGACAAAATGTTCTAACTGTCTTTCTATATCGCCTAATAAACTACTTGCTCCAAATCTAAAAAGATCCGGATGTAGCCAGTCGTTTCCTAATTCTTCTTTTATCAAAATAAGCCAACTCAAAGCTTGTTTCGCTTTTCTAATGCCCCCAGCAGGTTTGAAGCCGACTTTGAAGCCCGTCAATTCATGGTAATCCCTGATTGCTCTTACCATGACCAGACTTACGGGCAAGGTCGCATTTGTACTTTCTTTGCCGGTACTTGTTTTAATAAAATCTGCTCCTGCCATCATACAGACCCAACTTGCAATGGCTACTTTGGTAAAGGTGGGGATTTCTCCTGTTGCCAAAATGGTTTTCATGTGAGCTTCTCCACAAGCATTTCGGTAGGCTGCCACTTCATTATACAGCTGCTTCCAATCGGATTGAAGCACTAAATTGCGGCTGACCACGATGTCAATTTCTTTAGCGCCGGCAGCGACGGATATTTCAATCTGTTTGATCTTTTCTTTTAAAGGAATATTTCCTGCAGGGAATGCGGTGGAAACTGCGGCGATTGGAATAGTACTACCGGTCAGGGCTTCTTTTGCGATAGCAATAAAATTATGATAAACACAAACGGCACCTACCTGAATGTTTGCTTTTTCCATTCCCATAGCCTCCAGTAAGTCCTGTCTTACCGGTGATTTCGCCTTGGCACATAATCTATTGACATTGCTTTTGGTGTCATCACCAGCCAGTGTGGTTAAATCTATACAGGTAATTGCTTTTAAAAGCCAGGCAGCCTGCCATTCTTTTTTTACTGTCCTTCGAGTAGTAAGTGTGGAAGCCCTTCTTTCGACAGCATTCCGATTGATGTTGATCCCTTTGAAAAGGTCAGCATCAAATGGAATTCCTTCGTTCCGCTGGTGAGGGGATTCGACCTGATTTTTTACTCCATTATCTTTCAAATGCACTTTGGTCTTTGCCATATATCTTATTGTTAAGTTTTACTCAAAAAAACTAATTTATTTAAGGTGCGAAGTATTATAGTTGGCAATCCAGAGTTCTCAGTGAGCAGTCTGATTCTGCTAAGAATAATGATCTGCACTTAATTTTTTGCAGGATCAGACTGCTGACGGCCAACTGAAAACTGTGGACTTTTTAAAGTCGAAGATATTCGCAACTTGAACTAATTAATCGTTTTCAAAATTAATAATTTTTTTCGAGGCGCTGTTTCACTTATTTTAAATGCCAAGTCTAATAACTCTTTTGCTTTAATAAAGTTTACCTGCTTACTGGAATACATGATTAATAATGTCTCTTCTTTTTTTACATAATCTCCCTTCTTTTTTTTCAGGAGAATGCCCGCACCGTGGTCAATCTTACTTTCTTTAGTTTCTCTTCCTGCACCTAGTTTTACAGCCGCTAAACCGACATCTAAAGCATTTAATACGCTGATGTACCCTTCTTTATTACTTTTATAAGGCTGTGAAAATTGGGTGCCCGGCAATAAATCAGTTTGCTCGACGACCTTTACATCTCCGCCCTGGGCGACTACCAGTTCTTTAAATTTTTCAAAAGCCGCTCCGGAAGCTATTAATTTTTCCAGCTTTTCACTGCCTTCCTCAAAGCTTTTAGTGATCCCGCCAAGTACTAGCATATGGCTTCCCAATGCCAAGCAAAGGTCTGTCAAATCTTTTGGCCCCTTTCCTTTTAAGGTATCAATAGCCTCTTTCACTTCC
>JBLHJZ010000219.1:0-7561 GCA_047619515.1 Saprospiraceae bacterium
CCATTGAACCGGGCATTATAAGCACCTGGTACGTTTTGTAATAATTCGAGCAACAAAACGTCCGTATCTGACCATCCTGCACGTAAATTACAGCCTAACATCGAATTATAAACTGGTTCGGCTACCGGATTGGAACAGTCAACTGACTCGTAACTAAAATCAAAACGCCAAACATCCAGTTGTGGCGTAAAGCCATCGTAGCAGTGATAAGCACTCAATACATACGGTGTTTCATCTTGACTGGTATTATTGATCAAAGAACCACTACACCAACCCATGCCTTCATCGAAAACCCTCAAAATACGAACGACGCCCCGTTTGTGATCCTGCCAGTCGTCCCCTTCCGGGCAGTTAATATTCGTATGGCAGGCAAGCGCATCTCCGAAGCCTGACCTGACTTTATATACATTATCCGGGAGAACCGGCTCAAAATCATTATCATAGGCGTAGTAAATCCGGGAGATATCAATGATCCCCTGCCCTCTTACGCGCTTTGGTTCGTAGTATTCCAGAATAGCGGTCTCTCCTTCAATCATTCCGGTCATAAATTTTCCGCTCTCGCTGTTATTACGATGGGTATATGCGCCCTTGATTTGGGAACCTTCTTCATTATACATAAAAACCCGAGCACCCAGGGGCAGGTAGAAATCTTCGTAGTAGACAAATACTCCTAAGGCATCTTTGGCGTATAATTGCATGCGCCAAAGGCGGTCACCATTGGCTAATATCGTCCAGCTTCCATTTCGCTCCAGCGAATAATCTACGGCAATCGGTGCTGCAAAGCGGCTGCTTCCTTTGGCCTCGTCTTCTCGGAGCGCTTTGGCCATATCAAAAGCAGGGACGATCTCTTCGTCGATGGATTGATTAATAAATAAGTGTTGAAAAGTATTTTGGAAAGCGAATGGAGTCCCGCCGGCACTGATTTGTGCAAAAGTATTGGTATTAAATAAAAATACCAGAACGACCATAATAGTCGTAATCTTGGTCAATATGCGCATGGTTAAAGATTGTATGTTTATAAAAACGCACGTTTACCGTTATATTTTTATTTTGCTAAAGTAAAACTACACTTTTTTGGGGTGAAAGTAAAGTACTTTACTGTTTTTGGACACAGAGGGCACAAAACAGCACGGAGTTCACGGAGGATAATAACTAAGCCGGTCGGCCGGGAACAGTTTTTTACGCTTGAAATTCAGCAGGTAAAGGGACATGCCTACGGTAGTTAAAAGTTGACCTGCTGAAAAATACATTCCCGGTCAGTCTGGCAGGCTATATGATTACTTTATGCCATATTTCTGTTTATCTTTCACTGTCAGATCGGGAATACCAAATGACTCAAGATATTCAACGATGAGTTGGGGATCGAAGGGCCAGATTTTGATGCCATAATCTCCATAATTGGTAACGATATATCTACCATCATCTGAAAAGCGTACTTTTTCGATATTTACAAAACCGTGTTCCAGTGTAGCTAAGAGGGAGCCATCTTTTGCCCAGACTTTAGCGGTATAATCTTTAGCACTAGTGACTATGTATTTCCCATCCGGTGAAAAATCCCCATCAGTAATAGACTCATTATGTCCTTTGAGATGCGCTAAGAGATTGCCAGAAATATCCCATAAGGTCGCTACTTTATCTTTTCCGCAAGTGATGATGTTTTGTCCATCATTCGAAAAACTTAGATTATTGCAACCGAAATCCGGATGAGGGACCCAGGAATTTTCTAAAGTTACCTGATCCAATCCTTTTGATACATTCCAAACAAGAAGGTAGCCCTCACTATTAATCGCAGCAACCCGTGTATTGTCAGGTGACCATTTGAGTGCAAGGACCGGAGAATTGCTGCCACTCAGATTCCTGGTTTTTCCATTTTTAAAATCCCAGACCTGTGTAAAATATCCTGACCTGCTATCTTTAAAAAACAGGGCTTGATCATCGTTTGAAAAATCTGCAAAGTCTGCCCCATCCCCTCCAGATATCCCAACTTCAAAGTTAATTTTTCCAGTGTCGATATCCAGGTTCCATATTTCTCTCGAATCGCCAGAACCTAAAGCAAAAAGGTACTTTCCATTATCTGAAATGGCTAATATTTTATCGACCGGAAGTTTATAATAATTTCTGTTTTCACCATTGGCCTTTTTTACGATTAATTCATTTCCTCTGGCTAAGACAATGGCTAATTCGCCATCGATCACTAAGGCTTGCTTTAAGCGAGCGGTATCTACTGGCACTTCAACTGCAGCTTTTAATTTTGGATTCCAAATTTTAAAAGTCTGGTCAGTGGAAGCAGTAATGATATGAGTACTGTCGGGCGAAAAATTGAGTTTCGTCATACTACTGGTATGGCCACCCAGGGTTCCAAAATCGTAGTATTGGTATCCTCCTGCTCTCCAAAGGTGGCCTGTTTTTCCAGTTTTAATTGCTGCCAGAAAATTGCGCCCCGGGGAGAATTTCATCATCCAGACCTCTTGTGGAAAATTTTGCGCGTATTCTTTGTTTTTAAGATTAATAATTCGATTACCAATGCTTGCAAAAATATTGTCCGTAGAAAAATTTCCAATCTCATCATGGTAAATCATATTCCGCCGATCAGCTATTGAATCCCCTGCGATACCGATAATCCGCGACTTTCGGGTGCCGTCTATCAGCAGATATTCATTGTTTGGTGAAAGGGCAACTCTGGGTTCATAAAACCCTCTTTCTTCCTTTTCTAAAAGAACTTCGTAACCGGAAGCGCCTAGTTTTACCACCTTAATCAATCTCCCATAAGCCAGTACCAAATGATCATCAGGAGAGAAAGCCAAATATTTTACGCCAGTGTTCTCTTTTTTTAACAGGTATAAAAGCTTCCCTTTAGCATTTAAAATATGAACCGCGCCATTATTTAGGCATACCGCAATTTTATCGCCATTATAAGAAATATCAAGGGCACTGATTTGGCTTTCCGGACATTCATAATAAAAAAGCGGTTCCTTGCTTCGTTTCCCGTTTTTGAGATGATAAGCCATAACTGTTGGCGTGCTCATCGGAGCAGAAGTCACCAGCAATCCATTTTTTTCATTATAGGCTACATTATTAAAATAGAAAAAATCGGAAGGCAAAACATCAAATTGATTTCCATCAAAATCATATAATTTGGCAGGGTCTCCAGAGTTGGTTTCAACGATTACCGTTTGGCCGTGATCTATAAAATCAACAAACCTAATCTGCTCTCTAATCTTTTCTGTGACTTTGATATCCCGGATATAAAAATTCTTCCGATCCTTACTCTCCAGTTGATAAAAACTCTCATAAAAAGCTGCTCTTGATTCTACATTATCATCTAAACTCAAGGCATATTGCCCATATCGAAAAGCTTTGGTGGCATCATTATTTTTTTGTAATTCCAAAATACTCTTTGCCGTCAAGGCTAGGGACTGTGCTCTTACCAGTGCATCTTCTGCATCTTTTCGGGCTTTTTTAATCGCTTCGATATACCCAGATTGCGCTTTACTGATCCACTCATCCACTTCGTTTTCTGTTGGCAGATCATCGCAGATTTTTGCAGCTTTGAATTGATTGATGGCTTTTTCAAAATCGAGTAGCTTATAAGCGGTAATCCCATCCTGTAAAAAAGAGGAGTAACAGTCCTGAGAAAAGGAAGCGGTATAGACCAACATGCATAATAAAGTAAAGCCGAGTTGCAAGATTTTTTGTTTCATATATATTGTCATTCAGCGATACCAAAACGCAGTTTCTCTTCCTGGCTTAATGGTCTCATTTTATTATTAAAATGATTTAATATACTCTCTCTAAAGCTGTGCTTTTCGAGCTTTCGCAAGTGTACCTCATTGTTAATCCGAAAAACCAGGATAGCTTCTTCCATATTTATAGTCACCATTGTCCACTCCAGATCAGCATGTTTCAACTTTCTTATTATTTCCCCTTTTTTGTCATATAAAACCCCTCCAAATTCGCTTTGTCCTTTCAGAAGCACCAATATATACTTGCCATCTTCGGACGTAATCACCCGGTCGATAGATTCGGGCACTTTCTTTATCACAGGAATAATGACCTGCCGGGAATCTTCAGAGAGGTTTATATCTACCAACAGAATCTTATCCTCTGCTGAAATAAAAATGACCTGTTGGCTATTCGGCGAAAAAGAAGCATCCAATATTTCTCCTATTCCTACATTTTGATCTACGATCAATATTCCGAGTTTTAAATCAAAAACTTTGCATACTCCATCTATTGAAACGCCCATAAGGTATTGATTATCTGGGGAGAAGGTCGCTCGAACTATTTTATTGGAGAAACCTGGCATTTGCGATGGTATGCGCACCCAGCCGCTTATCAGCTCTACGGTTTGATCTTCCCTAAGACTCAGTAAATAAGTTCCGTCCTTGGAAAATTCAATTTGATTCGACTTCCCTTCGACTGTCTGTAACAACTCCCCTGCCCCATCCCATAATCGCACTTGCCCTGTCCTAGAAATCGTTGCCAATTGATTATTTTTAGGACTAATCACCAAAGTATTTATAAATTCATCACCCGTTTCGCTTTGCAGCGTACGCACAATTTTACCTAAAGAACCATCATGGATATGGACGCGATCATCCTTTGTTTGGCTTATATAATTCCCATTAAATCGTCTGAGTAAAAGATACTCCGTGGTATTAGAAAATAAGGCATCATACTTTTGTTGAAAATCAATAATCAATTCCTGGGTCACCGGGTTTTTATCTTTCTGATAGGCGCTTTCCATCAAGCGAAAAGCAATAATCAGCTCTCCAGCTTCCAGGGCTTGTTTACTCAAATTGGCCAGGTATAAGGAATTGGCTCTTGCCAGTGCAGCTTCTGCTTCCTGCCGGGCTTTTTTAATGGCATCGATATAGCCGGTTTGGGATTTGCTGATCCATTCATCGATATCGTTACCTGCCGGTAAATCGTCGCAGATTTTTGCAGCCTTGAATTGATTGATAGCACGCTCGAAATCGAGCAGGCTATAGGCAGCAATTCCTTCTTGCAAAAAAGAGGAATAGCAGTCTTGTGCTGAGCTCAACTGGGTAATGAAGATAAAAAATATAAGTAAGATATTTTTCATGACTTATAATTTACAGCTCGTTTAAAAATTACTCAGCCACATTTCGCACTTACCGTATTTGTTCTCCTTCCAGTACAAATAGTAAACGGCATTAGATCGAACGGTAATTGTTCCTTTACCAATGGCCGCCCATGAACTGGTGGAGGGACAGGAAATCGAACCCGATATATTATATTGATAAGTCCCGGATTTAAGCCTGCTTATCTCGATACTATTTTTCCGGAGCTCAAAAGGTTCACCATCTATTTCTAATTGGATATTTAAATCACAACCCGCATCCTCATTTTTCACTTTAATCAAAGTTCTTTCAAGAACCTCTGAATTATGAATCGCTGAGACAGCAGAACTATCTTTATCGTCAGGCGAAGGCTCTAAAACCGTGATTTCTCCAGTTTTATATTTTAATCTGGTCAACTTTGACTCATAAATATCCCGTTGTTCAAAATCCTCTATTCTGGAAGCTGCATTATTCTGCGCTACAACTGCTCCTGTAAAATCCCCCAATTGTTCGCGAGCATAAGCCATTGATTCATAATAGCCAGGGAGTTTATCTTCCTTTCCGTTTTCGATCAAAAAACCAAGATCCTCTATAGCTACCGAATACGCTTTTATTTCCTCGTTTAGGGCAAGCTCAGCCCTACGTTCCCGATACTTAATTATTTTGCTTCGCAATTTAATAGCATCTGAAAAACTATCAAAAGCTTCCTGAAAAAAACCTTTGCATTCTTGTTCCTGGCCGGATGAAAAATAATTTAGGGCTTCCGTATCTATTTGAAGTACTAATGCTTTATCTCTCGCTTTTTTGATCGCATCAATATAGCCATTTTGTGCTTTGCTAATCCACTCCCCTACCTTATCATTAGCCGGGGCATCATCACAAATATTGGCCGCTTTAAATTGATTAATTGCGCGCTCGAAATCAAGAGCATTATAAGCCTTCACGCCTTCCTCGAAGAAAGGCTGATAACAATCCTGCGCTAAAGACAAGTGGAAAGTATTTAGTAAAAAAAATAAAGTGACGATATGCTTCATGGCGGTACATTTATTTCCAAAATTATTGACATCTCAATTTCAAACGATTCAATATAATAATTTCCTGTTGAATCTTCCTATCCGGGATTAGAGCTTTCAATGATTCTGCCTTTCTAATTCGTTGCTTTGCGATTCGACAATTCCCGGCAGTAATAAAAGTCTGAGACTTGCTTAGTTCTTCTTTTAATAACGGAATCAACGGACTGGTCGCTTCTTCTATTCTCAGGTCTGCTTCCCGGTTGGAAGTACTACTAGCATCCAATTTCCGGGCTGCTCTAAAATTAGACAAAGCTACGCTATACTTTTTATCTCTTAACGCACTATTCCCTAAAGCCATATAATCGTCGTATCGTTTTTTGACGCCGCCACCCTGCAATGCTTTTGCTCTCAAGGAAGCTGATTCTTCAAAAACAGCATTATTCTGAGTGACAATACTATCAGAAATGGAAACTTTTAATTCGTCTATTGTTGTAAAATTTTGAAGTGCGGCCTGGTAATTTCCAAGCGCAATATTAGCCCTGCCATTCTCCAGATTAGCTTTGGCCATTTCCACTTGGGCCGTCTCCACTTTAGCTAGTGCATCTTTAGCCTGATCCCTGGCTTTTACCGCATTTACTTCAGCTTTCTCCGCTACCACTTGCAATTCTTTGGCTTTTTGCCATTGTATCGCTGCAAAAAAACCTCCGGCTGCTGCTATCAGAAACAAGACAAATCCTGCCGCGGCTAATAGTACCGCACGGTTTCGTTTTTTACGTTCAACAGCAAGGAGTTGTTCCTGTTCTTCCTGTTTCCGGATAGCTTCCAATCGTTCCTCTTCCCTGCGACGAATCTCAAAAGATTGCAAAATAGGCGCAACTAAGGTATCATGACTCAGCTCATAGCTCCGGCCCAGGTGTGTATTTTCTGCCCGGATGAGCCTGCTGGCTAATAGTTTTGCAAGCAATTGTTTGTGAATACCGAAAGACTTTTCTTCCACGCCATCACTTACGCCTACTCTTCTGCCAGCAACGATTAATCCTTCTTCGACAAACTTTCGGGCCAGCGGTCTTTCTGCTTCTTCCAACTCCAAAACCTCTTGTTCGTAATAATTATTGAGAATAGATTTTATACCAGATGCACCGCCAAAATCAGCTTCGCTGACCACCACATCCACTGATTTTTTTCGATGAACAGTCCTTTCAATATTCCGGCAGAGCAGCTGTAATTGAAAAGACTCTATCTCATCGTTTTTATTTTTCAAATACTCCAATATGGTATCTAGTGCAGGGGCTGCATAAGTAAAAGGCAAGGTATCAAATCCTTCTTCTTCCAGTCTGGCAGGTTCAATAATCGCTTCCCGGGCGGAATCGATATCCAAAGGTTTTAGATGAAAACGGTTATGCAGAATGCTTGGAATTTTTACCGACATTTCATCCATCAGGCTCATCCGGTCAGAACGGATTG
>JBLHJZ010000220.1:0-7478 GCA_047619515.1 Saprospiraceae bacterium
AAAAGCCACCTATCATTGTCATAATACCAAAGTTTAGATAATTTAATTACATTTCATTCCTGATAAACGAACATAAAGGTCGTTTTTCATTCCTAAGATTAAAATTAAAGTAATTATGGTGGAAATACGGAATCTTTTCCACAAATTTTTTCTAAAACAGCTAAGCTTTCCCTTATACTTAGTGCTCTGTAATTTTCACGAAACCAATTTCTTTGGTTTAATTTCATAAAAATATAAACTACTTGAGTCTAGGCTTGTTGTGCAGTGATAATCGGTATATCTTTGCGTTTTTAATTGCCCCGGAGAAAATATTTTACGAGTTCTTTCGAATACTGAGCACAATGAGTGATCAAATAAAACATGAGTGCGGAATAGCACTTGTTCGACTTCTAAAGCCTCTTGATTATTACCATGAAAAGTATGGTACTACCCTGTACGGCATCAATAAGCTAAGGCTGTTATTACAAAAGATGCGGAATCGTGGCCAGGACGGAGCCGGAATAGCAACGATTAAGCTTCATTCAAAACCGGGTACGCGCTATATCAGCCGCAGCCGGAGTATTAGTTCTAATTATCTGGAGGATTTATTTAAGGGAGTATATGATAAATTCAGAGATGTTGATCCCAAAAATCTTGCAGATGGAAAATACATGAAGGAGAATCTGCCTTATACCGGAGAGTTGCTTATGGGCCATTTGAGATATGGCACTCATGGAGTCAATACCGTAGAAACCTGTCATCCCTTTCTCCGACAAAATAACTGGATCAGCAGAAACCTGGTACTTGCCGGAAATTTTAATTTAACCAATGTCGATGAGCTATTTGAGGAACTGGTTAGTTTAGGGCAATACCCAAAAGAAAAATCCGATACGGTTACTATTCTAGAAAAGATTGGGCATTTCCTGGATGATGAGGTCGCCCGGTTACATACCTGGTTCAAACCTGATGGTTATTCTACCGAAGAGTTAAACGAACTTATTTTTGAAAACCTCGATGTCCAGCGATTACTGCGAAGAGCAAGTAAACGATTTGACGGAGGCTATGTGATGGGAGGAATGATCGGGCATGGAGATGCTTTTATGATGCGGGATCCTTCCGGGATTCGGCCGGCATTTTATTATGCGAATGGTGATGTAGTGGTGGCTGCTTCAGAACGGCCTGCTATACAAACGGCTTTTGATGTGCATATTTCAAAAGTAAAAGAACTCCAACCTGGTCATGTGTTGATTATTAAGCGTGATGGGACAGTAAGTGAAGTCCCTTTTATCGAGCCACTTGAAAGAAATGCCTGTTCTTTTGAAAGAATTTATTTTTCCAGAGGTACGGATCGGGATATTTATTTGGAGCGTAAAAAACTGGGAGAGCAATTGGTACCGGCGGTATTGGAAGCTGTTAATTATGATTTTAAAAATACGGTATTTTCTTTTGTCCCAAATACCGCAGAGACTTCCTTTTATGGTTTGATCCAGGGTCTTGAGCATAAACTCAATGAGGTTAAGTTAGAAAAGATTAAAGCACTGGGAGAAGAGGCTATTCTCAAACCCAAACGGCTGGAAAAGATTCTCAATATGTCCGCCCGGGCAGAAAAGATAATAGTCAAAGATGTCAAGATGCGTACTTTTATTGCAGATGATTCTTCCCGTGGCGATTTAGTATCGCATATATATGATGTAACTTACGGGGTGGTAGAAAATGAGAAAGACACCTTGGTATTAATTGATGATTCGATTGTCCGTGGAACTACCCTGCGGGATAGTATTATCAAAAGCGTTTCCCGCTTACGCCCAAAGAAAATTATCGTTGTCTCCTCTGCTCCTCAGATCAGATACCCGGATTGCTATGGGATTGATATGTCCAAGTTGAAGGAGTTTGTAGCATTTAGAGCGCTAGTCGAACTATTGGAGGAAACCGACCAGAGTCACTTACTCCAGGAGGCTTACGAGCGATGTAAAGCCCAGGAAAACAAACCAGCCGAGGAAATGACCAATGAGCTGATTGCCTTATATGATACCTTTACTTACGAACAAGTCTCTGATAAAATTGCAGAAATTGTGACGCCTCCTGATATCAAACCGGAAGTCAAAGTGATTTATCAAACAATAGAAGCTTTGCATAAAGCATGTCCTAATAACAAAGGAGACTGGTATTTTTCTGGCAAGTACCCGACTCCGGGTGGCAACCGGGTAGTCAACCGGGCCTTTATCAATTACATGGAAAAATCGGATTTGAGAGCTTATGCGTAGAAACATGAGTCATGCGAATCGCTAGTTCAAACCCGAAGAAAGGATACTTATGGAGTACCTATTCCATGCGTCAAGGCAGGTCTGAAGACACTTTTTGTCCCATCGAGACTTTATCTTGGATAGCCCCGATAAATAAACCATGGCTGAGTGCCCTTAGGTCCTCAATATCAGAACGCTACTGGACTTAACCTGTGATTCGCATGAGTCCTGTCAACTATCCTGCTAACTGGCTTCTTATATTATTTTACAAATACTTTGCATAAACAGTATCGATAGCAGTGGCAAGTTTGTGATCTTTTTCGGTGACTATATCTCCGGCGTCATGAGTGCTCAGCTCAATATTGACGGTATTCCAGACATTGCTCCAATTAGGGTGGTGGTTTTGCTTTTCAGCATGAAAGGCAACTTCGGTCATAAATCCAAAAGCTTCCACGAAGTTTTTAAATTTGAAAGTTGCTTTTAGCGAGTTGTTTTCTTCAGTCCACATAAGCCTTTGGTTTTACTTTCCTTTATTTAATAAGTGGTTAAGCTATCAGCTAGTCACTTATCTAAAAGCTCCAGTCGTACTGATCCAGATTTGTCAATCCTTCCCTTAGTAGCTGAATGCAATTAAATATATCTTCTTTGTGCGCCATTTCGATTGCCTGGTGGATATGTCTGGTCGGGATAGAAATAGCTCCGGCGATTGCTCCTTTTTTACCATAGCGTTGGATTGCCGCCGTATCTGTTCCACCTCGCGGTAATATTTCCGTCTGCCACTTGATCTCTTTTTTATCGGCTAATTGTTTGAGATACCTGACCATTCGGTAATCGCAGATAATGGAACTATCCATCACCTTGATACCTGCACCTTTGCCAAGAGAAGTTACTTTTTCATGAGCTGCTGCACCCGGGACATCGAAAGCGATCGTGGTATCGAGTCCGAAACCAAAATCCGGATCAATCAGGTGAGTTGAAGCAATTGCCCCACGAAGTCCGACTTCTTCTTGTACCGTGAACACCCCATAGATATCGTAAGGTACTTCTTTATCTTTTAGCTCTCGCAATACTTCCAAAAGGATAAAAACGGAAACGCGGTTATCGATAGATTTACCATTGACACATTCTCCCAGTTCGATCAATTGTCTCTCCCTGGTGACTGAATCACCGATAGCAATTAATCTTTTCACTTCTTCCGCTTTCATCCCCGTATCAATAAAATACTCCTCGATGGGAACGGTCTTAGTTCTTTCCTCCGGTTTCATTAAGTGGATAGGTTTGGAACCCATTACACCGATTACATCTTCTTCACCGTGAATGATAACTCGCTGAGCAGTCAGTGTTTTTGGATCAAATCCGCCGAGTGGAATAAATCTAAGGAAACCTTCGTCGTCGATATGAGTGATGATAAAACTAATCTCATCCATGTGTGCAGCGACCATGACGCGTTTACTTTCTTTGCCTTTTTTGACTGCAATGACATTACCCATCGGGTCAACAGAGACTTCATCAACAAGAGGCGTGACGATAGAAAGGACGAGTTCTCGGATTCTTTGTTCGAAACCAGGGGCACCTGGCATTTCACATATTTGCTTTAATAAGGGAAAGTCAATCATCGTATTTGTTTAGTTTTTACGCGGCGAAAGTACAAAATTATATGGATAAACGATAAATTTCAGGGAATGTTGGTATTTCTGGCTTTCTATTCCGAACATCGCCAAAATGAACTTTCTTTTAAATTACTAGTTATATCCAAGATAAAACAGTTTTTTGAATATACCTAAATCATTCCGTTTTTGGTATATTTATTAAGCACTTATGAAAATCTCAAAGCACATTCTTAAACAATTTCATCACAAATCTCGAAAAATGAAAATCGCTAATCTTATCTTCCTATCCTATACAATATTAAATTTTTGCACTTGTCAGGTATCGAATACAGAGAATGTCAAACAGGCATCCAATACGGCCAATCCAATTGAAGTGAAAGCTACGGAAGAAGGACTTGAAAAAGCATATTTTGCTTCCGGATGTTTTTGGTGTGTCGAGGCGATCTATGAAAGTGTAAAAGGTGTCGAAGAATCGATTTCAGGATACTCGGGTGGGCATACCCAAAATCCAACCTACGAAGACTCTAATACCGGCACTACCGGACATGCAGAGGCCGTAGAAATTATTTATAATCCGGAAGTCGTTGATTTTGCTACCCTCGTGGATGTGTATTTTGGTTCTCAAAATATTACACAAGTCAACGGACAGGGGCCAGACAACGGATCTCAATACCGGTCCATCATTTTTTATCAAAATGATGAACAAAAGAAAATTATCGAAGAAAAGATCGCTGCACTTAATGCACAACTCTCCGGTGATAAGGTAGCAGCGGAAGTTTTACCTTTTCAAAAATTTTGGCTAGGGGAGGAATATCATCAGAATTACGAAAAACACCACCCTAATCAGGGGTATATACGGAGCGTCTCCATTCCTCGCTTAAAGCGCTTTCAGGGAAAGTTCCCGCAGCTGATCAAAGCGGCTCATTAAGCCTATGCCAAACGTAAGATGATCGCTTTGCTTGTGAGGTGGTGATCGGGCTATACCCTTATGAGGTCGCTTCGGGGGGCCTCCACCACAAGCGTAGCAATCATTACCTATAACTCAAAGGGGTGAAACCAATGATTTGAGCTTATTTCCTTTTTCTAAAAGAAAAATTCCTAAACTTGCAGCGTGTTAGGAGTCAGCAGTTTTTCAGCCGGCACTGCCCACTGCAATTCCTGCTGCAAATAATAATAAAAACAAGGCTCAAATTTTAAACTGAAATACTCGTTTGAAATACTAGCCAGACTGCAAACTGAAAAATGTCTTTAATAAAAAAACTAGCAGGCGAAACCATGATCTATGGGGTCAGCAGCATATTGAGCCGGCTGCTCAATTATGTCGTGATGGCCTTTTATCTGACTCGGGTATTTGCAACGGGACAGTATGGCGTAGTATCAGACATGTACACTTATGCGGCCTTGCTGATGGTGATTTTTACTTATCGGATGGAGACTACCTTTTTTCGGTTTGCCAGTGAAAAGGATAAGATGGCAAATGTCTTTTCGACGACTTCGATTTCTTTATTGATCAGTACTGTATTTTTTGCCGGTGCTTTGCTGCTTTTTGCCCAACCCCTTGCTGATATTCTGGAATACCCTGATCATGCGGATTACGTACGCTGGTTTGTTTTTATACTCGCTTTTGATGCGCTGGCCGCTATTCCCTTCGCCCGCCTTCGGCTGGAAAATCGTCCGATCAGGTTTGCAGTCATTAAGACGCTGAATATTCTGGTCAATATATCTTTTGTCTTCTTCTTTTTGGAAATCTGCCCGGCGCTGATCGCTAATGGCTGGGACGGTGTGAAGGCGATATATGACCCTGAGAATCGGATTGCCTATGTATTTATTGCCAATTTTCTGGGGAGCTTAGCCGTGATGCTTTTTTTATTGCCAGAGTATAGAAAGTTGCGTTTTTCATTTGACCCTGCCTTGTGGAAAAAGATGATGCGTTATGCAATGCCATTGGTAGTGGTTGGCTTGGCGGCGGTAGTTAATCAATTGATCAATGTCCCTTTGTTAAAATATTATTTACCAGGAACAACGGCGGAAAATTTAGCGCAAGTCGGAATTTATACTGCTTGTTTTAAGCTGGCGATTTTGATGAGCTTATTTATACAGGCTTTCAATTATGCAGCAGAGCCTTTCTTCTTTAGACATGCGAAGAGAGGGGATTCCAGGAAGGTATATGCGCAGGTAGGGCAGGCCTTTGCGATTGTGGGGAGTTTCGTATTTTTGGGCATTACCTTATATCTTGATGTGGTGAAGTTTTTTATTGGTCCGGATTTTAGGGATGCATTGTTTGTGGTTCCGATTGTCACCCTCGCTTTTTTGTTTTTAGGCTTATATTATAATTTTTCAATCTGGTACAAGCTCAGTGATAAAACGATTATCGGGGCTTATATTTCTGTGGTTGGAGCAGCGATTACTATTATTTTAAATATCCTTCTAATTCCGCTTATTGGCTATGAAGGTTCGGCCTGGGCAGCGCTGGCCTGTTATGTTTTTATGGCTTTGGCGAGTTATTTAGTAGGCCGAAAATATTATCCGATTCCGTATCCAATGGGAAAAATATTTACCTATATCGGCCTGGCAGTTGCTGCTTATTTTTTGAGTAGTCTGATGCGAGGGATTCTGAACGATAAGTTTATATATATTATTCTGGTGAATACTGCCATTTTGCTGGTTTATGTTTTGATCATCTACCGGATGGAGAAGGCGGCAATTCGGATAATGTTTGCTCCGGAGCGAAAAAAAAGAGGTGATCTACTTGATGATTAAGAAATGGTCAAACATGCGTCATCCTAAATTTTTGACGATCTATCGTTCTTACCCAAAAGTCGTGTAATACCAATCCTTCAGAGATTGCCAGTTTCTGATAGCCAGAAACGTCAAAGCAACCATAATCAATATTAATACAGTTCCTGTTTTCTTCAAAGCATGTTGAAACTTCTCTCTCCGGGTTTTATAACGATGACGACTAGTATATGACATGGTGGTATTTTTTATGCAAAAGTAATAAACAAGTTGGAAAGATTAGCTATGGAGCGATAGGGTTATTATGAATATCAAGTTCAAGTTCAAATTTGACCTCGAAAAGCTTTGAATTTTCTGGTTTTGGATCGGAGACTTAGGCTTGATCTTGAAACAGTAGGAAAATAAACTTGCGATTGCTATGGTTAGGATTTTAAGAAGGTTGACCTCCTAATCTACACCTCTAGACATTTATCCTACCACCTCCCAGCCTCCTAAAGGAGGAGCTGCTTACCCACAAATGTCTAGCGGTGTGCTCCTAGCCCCTGTTATCCTCTTTCCATATCAATTCCTCCTCTTCTTCACCACCTCCGACTTCAAAATCAAGGAACTCCTCTTCACCTGCTTCTTCATCCTGATACTCTGGAATATTATCCTGATCATTCCAGTCACTTGGCTGATAATAGAGGTCAATTTTATTGCCAAAAGCCAGTTTCAACCCTTCCTGAATATCCCGTTTACGGCTTTCGCTCAGGGTGAATTTTTTACTCACAAATCTTTTATCATTCACGATTTCATAATTCGTCACCTCTCCGTAGATTCTGTAATAGATATTAAACCATCCTTTTTTCTTTGATGGCTGAGGCGGTCTGTTGGGGTTGTATTTTTTGAATTTCGAAAACAAAACCTGCCC
>JBLHJZ010000221.1:0-7456 GCA_047619515.1 Saprospiraceae bacterium
TTTGACCTGATCGGGCAGATTCAGCAAAGCGGAGAAAAGACCCTCATCTTTACTCAATACCAGGAAATGGGCAAACTGCTGGTGGAGATGCTCGAACATGAATTTAAATTGGAAATCCCATTCCTCCACGGTGGTGTCAGCCGTAAAGGCAGGGATGAAATGGTCGAAGATTTTCAACATAATCGGGCAACCAGGATTCTCATCCTTTCGCTCAAAGCCGGCGGCACCGGACTCAATCTCACCGCCGCCAGTAATGTCATCCACTACGACCTGTGGTGGAATCCTGCCGTGGAAGCGCAGGCCACAGACCGAGCTTACCGCATCGGGCAGATGAACAATGTGATGGTTCACCGTTTTATCACACAAAATACTTTCGAGGAAAAAATAAATCAGCTTTTACAACAGAAAAAGGAACTGGCGAATCTCACCGTCTCTACCGGAGAGAAATGGATAGGGGATTTGTCGAATGCGGAGTTGAAGAAGTTGGTGAAGTTGGAGTGATTTTTTTTTGACAGGTTTTACAGTCAATTTTCATCGTCCAAAAACACCTCATTTAAAGAAATATTCAAATCAGAAAAAACACCAACAGGAACATTTTCTCCTTTGACAAAAGGGGTTTTACGAAGAAGCTGGTATTGTCCTTCGCTATCCATACGATAAGGAATTACGGTACATTCAGAGGGGTGAACGACCCAATATTCACGAACGCCGGCATGTTGGTAGATGTCAAATTTTTCAGTCAGGTCTTTTTGAGAAGTCTTGGGTGATAATATCTCAATAACCCAGTCCGGAGCACCATTACAACCGTGATCATCAAGTTTTTTGATGTCGCAAATAACGCAGATATCAGGTTGAACGACAGTATCTATTTTTTGTTTTTTTTGCTGATCAGGAGGAAGTGGTAAACGAACATCGAAAGGAGCCGAAAATATTTTACATGGGCGTTTTTTTAAATACGACCAGATAATACCTGACAAATTACTGGAGACCTCCTGATGCATCCGACTTGGAGCAGGAGACATTTTGAATATCTTGCCACCAATCAACTCTACCATATCATCAAACTGCCACGTGAGATAATCGGCATAAGTATAACGTTTACTTAAATCAAGTTGATTAATATCTGTGATCATTGGCAATCCTTTTATACAAAAATACCTTTAATCTTTCAATATAGCAATTTGTGCTAAAATGATTTGGGTATCATCAATTTACAATTGTATTTTGCATTAAAAAAACATGACCAACCGAAAATCCTACCACCTCAAAGCAGGCAACATTAAAAACCTCAGGATCGTCGAAGAAAATTTACCCGACCCCGCAGCGAATGAAGTCACCATCGAAGTAAAAGCTATCGGACTCAACTTTGCAGACTTATTTGCCATTTGGGGCTTATATGGCGCCACACCCAAAGGAGTTTTTATACCAGGATTGGAATACTCTGGCATTGTTTTAAAAACCGGGAGTGATGTCCGGGACCTCAAAGCAGGTGATCGTATCATGGGCATTACCCGCTTTGGCGCCTATACCACGCATCTCAATATTGATCAGCGTTATGCGATTCCATTGCCGGAAGATTGGACTTTCCAGGAAGGTGCTGCCTATCTTGTTCAGATGTTGACAGCATATTACGGTCTGGTTTATCTAGGGGCACTTCAACAAGGGAGCACGGTGCTGATTCATTCGGCTGCCGGAGGCGTAGGTTTATGGGCAAACCGGATTTCGAAACAATTCAATGCTTTTACCATCGGTTCGGTCGGAAGGGAATCGAAGGTTGATTTTCTAAAAAAAGAAGGCTACGATAAGGTGATTGTCAGAGGAAATGATTTTGCTGAAAAATTGAAAGAAAGCCTTGCCAGTCGGGAGCTTAATTTAGTCATGGAATGTATCGGAGGGAAAATATTCGAAGCAGGCTATCAACAAATGGCGCAGATGGGAAGGATGGTGGTCTATGGATCAGCGCGATATGCTTCTCCGGGAGATCGCCCGAATTATTTGAAAATAATATATCAGTTTTTGACCCGTCCCAAAATTGATCCTCAAAAAATGATCGAACAGAATAAAGCCATCCTCGGATTTAATCTAATCTGGTTATATGAAAAAGTAGAACTGCTGCACCAGATTTTAAAAGAAGTGGAAAACCTGGATTTAGGAAAGCCACATGTCGGGCATGAATTTTATTTTGAAAACATGGTAGATGCCATAAAGTTATTCCAGACGGGGAAGACGATTGGAAAAGTGGTGGTTTCTGTGAGGGAAGCAGTAGAAGGGAGTTGAAACGGGAGTCACATTACCCTTTGGGTGAACTATGAAAGGTAACCAAAAATAAGATAGCAATTTTTAGGTGAATGCTGATATCTTCGTCGAGTTCATCTTTTACAATCCATTCTCTGGGATCATCTTCCCAATTGGTAAAAATATCAAATTCGCCATACTTATCGTTTTTGAGCGACCATTCATTGAAGTTATTATTCCAACGCCTTTTGAGCGTTATTGTCTGTGTATTATTAGTGATACGCCATTCAGACAGATCATCCTTCCATAGCGTCCTTGCAGTGATCAATTCATTGCCGCCACTAATTTCCCAGAGATTGGGATCGCCTTTCCACTTCAATTTTATTTTACCGGCATCATCTCCCAGGTTGTAATCCCATTCGGTCCAGTCGCCTTGCATTTGCCAGCGCATCGTAATTTCACCTTCTAGGTCTTCATCGTCAGAATAGATATTCCACTCCGTGAATTCGTCGCTCCACTTAGTACCAATGCCAGTGAGCAATTGTGCCTGACTCACCGTCGAAAAGAAAAACAAGGCTATAGTTAATTTGAATTTCATTTGTCGAAAATACAATTAAAATTTCCTAATAGCTAGATACGACTGGAATGCGATACTAGTTTAAAAGAACTTTAACAAAAAACTCAGGACATGACTCGAAACATGTTCTAATCCTTCTCTTCCTTCTCTTCCTGCTCTTCCTGCTTTTCCTGCTTTTCTTTGTAAGAAGCAGGATCAAGCGCAGTAGGTGTCCATCCGGTAAAAAACTCTTTGACTTTCTTTACATTATAGCCTTTTCCCTCTTCCAGCAAAGCAGAATTTTGAGTATGTACCAGAATTCCTTCACTATTGAGAATCAACAGAACCGGAAAGCCGAATCGCTCCGGATGACTATACTTATTGAGTAAATCCAGGTTTTTATTATCCTGGCTATGATTGAGGTGGTAGGTCAAATAATTTTGATCGGCGATTTCTTTAACCTCATTATTTGCTTCGATAAAATCATGAAAAAGATAGCACCAGCCACACCAGTTACCACCGACCTGTAGTATAATATGCTTCTTTTCTTTTTTAGCCTGTACGATTAGGGCCTCGATATCGTCAGCTGCATTGGTTTCAGGATCGTATAAATTGCCATAACTTTTCTGAGCGAGCGAGACCGTCTGAATGGATAACAGAAAAGCAAGACTAAGGAGGATGGCTAATATCTTTTTCATAAGCTAGATTTTTAATAGAGCGTAAACTGATCATTCAAAACGATAGTATTGTTTTGAGGTATCTAGTGCCGCAGGAGCTAGTTAATTTTTTTTAAAACTAAAATTAAAAACGCTCCTACTCAAGTGAATGAATATAGAGCGCTTTGGGGACGATCAAACCTTTTAGTTAAAAAGGAAGATCATCGCTGCCTGGGGTGTCCATAGCCGCTGGTTCGTCAGCAGCGTCAGGAAATGCCTTTGTTGTAGCAGATGGAGAGGATGTTTCTCCTCCGATTTTTTCAACTCTCCACGCATCAAGATTCGTGAAGTAAGAAGTTTTTCCGTCTTTGGTATACTCTCTACCTTTCAGAGAAAAAGTAACTTTTATTTGATTGTCTTCGGCAAAGCTGTCCAGTTTTTCACAATTGCTTTGCGTCATCTGAAACTTGATGAGTTGCGGATAGGCTCCATCTTGAATTTCTATAACAAACTCTCTTTTTCGGAAAGAATCAGTTACTTGTTGGATATCGAATTTCTTGAATAATTTACCTTCAATGTCAAATGCCATTATAATAATATTTTGGATCAGTAATTAAATCCCAAATTTACTAAAAAAGAAGATAAATTTAAAGATAAAGTAAAGAATAAGCGATTTTGGGTTTGACAATCTTCAATTTTTATGGGCTTTATAACTATTAATCAATTGCATTTACAACTTATAAATATCCGTTGGGTTGTTACAAAGAATGGCACGACGCCCTCGAATAGCAATCGGTGCTTTGATCAAATTAGAGTTATGTTTCAGGATATTAACCCAGCTTTCTTCGTCAAATTCTTTTCCACGCAGGTGTTTTTGATAATAAGGATTGGCTTTATTTAAAATCTCTTTTGGATGCATTTCCAGGGCATTTAAAATGGTCTGCCAGCTTGTGGTAGTGGAGGGGGTATTACCGAAAGCGTAGGTTTTAACATGAGTAACTACACTTTGAGCATGAGCGACAGTTTTTCGGTCGGAACTGGACGCGGGGTTGTAATAAATTAAAATCTCTCTATTGTGAGTTTTCATGATATAATATTTTTTAATTTAGTAGAAATGAAATATTTATTGTGGAGTTTTTGTAAATATACAGAATATTTGACTGTAAAGCAATATGGCTGTGTTTCTATTCAGAAACACAGCCATATTATATTATATTGATAGTATCCCCTGTCGGGGAAAAGGTTTCGGGTCAATATGCTTTAGCGAATAATACTCTTTGTTTGGAAGGTTTACCTGTCAAAACACATTTTCCGTCTTCAGGCTGAGCATCCAGAGGTATACATCTGAGGGTTGCCTTGGTCAGCTCTTTGATTTTTACTTCCGTCTCCGTCGTACCGTCCCAATGTGCTAAAAGGAATCCACCCTTGTCCTCTAAAACTTCTTTAAATTCTTCAAAGGTGTCCACTTTTGTAATGTGATCATCTCTGTATTTAAGCGCCCGGTTGAAGAGATTATCCTGAATTTCTTCTAATAAATTTTGAATATATTGAGCAATACCCTCCAGGCTTTGAGCAGATTTCTCTTTGGTGTCTCTACGTGCAACCTCAACCTGTCCGTTCTCAAGATCTCGTTTGCCAATTCCGATCCGGATAGGAATACCGTGCATTTCATGCTCTGCAAATTTGAATCCCGGTCTTTTCTTAGCATCCTTATCGTACTTGACAGAGATGCCAATGGCCTTGAGATCTGTCATGATCTTTTCTGTTACTTCATCAATCTCTGGGCCTGGTTTTGGGATAGGAATAATGACTACCTGGGTTGATGCCAGACGAGGTGGAACTACGAAGCCCTGGTCATCAGAATGAGTCATAATCAAACCACCCATTAGCCGTGTAGAAACACCCCATGAAGTTGCCCAGACGTATTCTTGTTTTTGATTTTCGGTCAGGAATTTCACATCAAAGGCTTTAGCAAAATTTTGACCCAGAAAATGGGAAGTACCAGCCTGGAGCGCCTTACCATCTTGCATTAATCCTTCGATCGTATAAGTGTCTACGGCACCAGCAAAGCGTTCGTTGGCACTTTTGACTCCCTTGATCACCGGCATAGCCATGTACTCTTCTGCAAATTTTGCATACAAATCAAGAATCGTAAGCGTCTCCTCTACCGCTTCTTGGCGGGTAGCATGAGCGGTATGTCCTTCCTGCCAGAGAAATTCCGTAGTTCGTAGAAACAATCTTGTTCTCATTTCCCAACGGACAACATTAGCCCATTGGTTGATCAGCAAAGGAAGATCACGATAAGAGTTGATCCAATCCCTATAGGTATTCCAAATGATGGTCTCAGAAGTAGGCCGGACGATAAGTTCTTCTTCCAGTTTCGCAGTCGGGTCGACAATGACTCCTCCTCCGTTTGGATCATTCATGAGTCGATGATGTGTCACTACCGCACATTCTTTTGCAAAACCTTCTACGTGTTCTGCCTCCTTACTCAAAAAACTTTTAGGGATGAAAAGTGGAAAATAAGCATTTAGGTGACCGGTTTCTTTAAACATGATGTCCAACTGAGCCTTGATGTTTTCCCAGATTCCAAAGCCATAAGGTTTGATAACCATACAGCCTCTTACTGCGGAGTGGTCAGCGAGGTTTGCTTTTTTTACAATGTCATTATACCATTGGGAATAATCTTCATTGCGACTAGTAATTTCTTTTGACATGAAGCTAGGTTGAATAATAAATATTAATATTATGAAACAGTTAAACTATGTTTTTTAGAATAAGGTTCCACCGGATTTATTTTTAAAACGGGACTTAGTGACGTGAAATAAGGCGTTTCGTCTAAATACGGACAAGAAAAATGACTTTAACACATTAAGTCGCCTTCGATGACGTTATTTAATAGAGTTTTAACTAAAATTCCGATGCAAAAGTAATAAATTACACCTGTAACTTGTAAGAGAGTCACAGTAATTACACTTTAAAGTTTTTTTTATGAAAATGTATAAAATTTCAACAGTATTAATCGCCATTTTTACCTTGAGCCTGACTTCATTGTCTTTTGCTCAGTTTGACGATTTGTATTACAATCCGGACACGGATGCTAATTATTCTACCTCAAATTCCGATTATGAGGAGAGTGATTCCGACTATGATGATGATGAATATGATTATGATGTTGATAATGATAATGATCGATACGATGATAGTGACGATCGTTACGACTATTATTACACTTCACGAATTCGTCGTTTCCACAGACCTTACTATGGATTCAATTATTATGATCCGGTTTATGTAGACCGGGGATACTATGATCCTTATTTTTCTCCTGGTGTGAATGTGTATATTTACAATTCTCCTTATAGCTATAATAATTGGAGACGCTATAACCGCGGGAATTCCTATAATAACTATTACGGAAACGGATACAGAAGTGGCTGGAGTTTCTCTGTAGGGAATAATTATAATAACGGATATGGTTATAATAATTCTAATTCTGGGTATGGTGGCTATAATAATTATGGCAATGGCGGAGGATACAGTAATTACGGTTATGGCGGCGGCGGTGGCGGCTATAACGGATATTGCGGACCTTCCTACAGTAACCCATATAATTACACAACAACAAGTTCGGGGTCTTCAGATCAGGATGTGTACTACGGTTCAAGAAAACGTGGAGCAGGAAATGCTCCAAGTACCTCTCCTAGAAGCAGTAGAAATGAATCTGCTACTGATGTAACAAGAACAGCAGCAGGAGATCGTGCAACAGTACGAGGAACAGATGGCAACGCAAAAGACGTAACAAGGACTCAGCGTTCCGGTTACGATGTGTATGATGCCGGTTCTTCTACAGACGGTAATACAAGTCGTTCCGCTACTTCAACAAGAGATAATGCTGACGCTAAATCAACTTCTGATTATAAGCCGAACAGAACAACCAGTAAACCTAAACCTAACAGAAGTATTTATAACGGAACTAAGAGAGACAAAAATAAATCTACTGGCACGA
>JBLHJZ010000222.1:0-7452 GCA_047619515.1 Saprospiraceae bacterium
TTTAGCATTCGCTGTTGATATCGTGCATCCTCTCCTATTATTTCAAGAATATACAATCCGGCAGGTAAATGGCTCAAATTCAAATCAATAGTTTGTTGCTGAGTAATCGGTTTTTGGTAGATCAGTTGACCGGCGGTATTAAAAATCAATATTTCCTTGAGCGCCTCCGGTTGTAGGAGGCTACCGGAGAAAGTTATTTGAACCTGGCTAGAGAAAGGATTTGGTGCAATCTGAATCTCATTAGTATGGTCAATCGCTTTTACTGATACTATAACGACGTACTCCAATGCGCCTAAATCAACCGTACCATCGATGATACGAGCGTTGATATTCGTGAAGTCCAGGGTCTCTACCACGAGTGAGTTGTCTCCTGCATTGATAGCTGGTGAAATAAGCAATTGATTTCATACTTTCATACTTTCATACTTTTATGTTTTATTTTTTAAATAAAGAAAGCAAATTTAGAGAAATCCTTAGCAAGGCATTCTATACTTCGGCTATTAATTTAGCCTCCTTGTCTTTATTTTTTGGGTTCCTATAGTGTATTTTGCTATTTTTAATTTCAATTGGAAAAACGTAACTGAAAAACAAACATGAAATTAACATTGATTTTAAAAACAGGTTTATTCTGCTTATTGCTGATACCGGAAATGGCATTTGGTCTCTATCCTTTTCCTGTTTTTGATGGATCATATTTCCAAAAAACTGAAAAAACATTCGTGGACAGCATTGATCCCTTGATCAAATCTGATACAATCGGTCTAAACGACCCTCCAAAAAGCGCAAAAAAAACCAGCCTCTTTGACGCAATTTATCAACTGGACGGAACACCCAAAATAAAAATTACCACTGACGCAAGGCACCTGATAAATAACAAATTCAAAGAAACGTACCAGGTCGCTGGCTTTGAGCTTTTTGACCCGGAAAATAAAAAAATGCTGAACTTACCAGGTAGAATAAAAGCAAGAGGCAACATCCGTAAGAAGGTATCCTTTTTCCCTCCTGTGAAATTTGATTTTGAAAAACCATTATTAGATTCTTTGGGCTTCCTCAAAACAGATAAGCTCAAATTTGTCTTTCCCCGTGATTCTAGAAGCGGTAGCCAGGATAAATTATACAAAGAATTTTTGGCGTATGAAATCTATAACTTGCTTGATTCCAACTATGTCCGGACGAAGTTGATAGATATCTCCATTCATACCAAAGGGAAAGAAAAGTACCATTTTACAGGATTCATGATAGAAGAGGAAAAAGAATATGCAAGAAGAAAAAATGCTGCCGTGGTAGAAAAAGGTATACTGATCGCCTCCCACCTGGATCGTAAATGCTTTTTAAAAATGGCTTTCTTTCAATATATGATCGCAAATACGGATTGGTCAATTAGCAACAAGCATAATATTAAAATGGTCAAACTACCGGGGTTTGCAAAGGTCGTGGCAATACCCTACGATTTTGATTATGCAGGATTTGTGGGACAATCCTATGCAGTGCCTTATGAAACTTTACCCATCAAAAATGTGGATGAACGATACTTCTATCCACCTTATAAAATGAAAAAAGGCGAATTTTACCTAATGGTAGATTATTTTCTTTCGCTCGAGCAGGGGATTTATCAGGTATGTGAAAATGCGACTTATCTGGACAAAAAAAGCATCCGGGAGTGCAAAGCATATCTTAAGGAATTTTTCGACCTTTTGAGAAAACCGGAAAGATTGAAATCTGAGATGGTAAAAAAGTAAAACGAGTGCTCTCAACTTTTCAACAAATTGATTTTAGGTCTCTTCGTTCTTTTCTATATTCACAAGTGATCCTCCAGTAAATATTTTTATGGTGGTTTTTTAAGGTGATTTTGATTGTATACGGTTATAGTTCGAAAAAACGGCTGTGCTTCAAAAATACATTCTCTTAGTTAGGCTACCAGAGAAGTTACCAAATTTTAGTTTTTCCATTATTATATCGACGACGAAATAATACTAGTGCCTCGTCAGGGAATGAATTATAACTACCAACTGTTAAAAAAACAGAAAATGAGTTTTAAAAAATTTGTTTCACTAAAATATTTCTTTAACTTGTTCCAAAAAAAATGAACCAACACACTTCGAAAACCAACTCACGTATCTTTTCTTCTTGTATTACTTTCATTTTATTAAGTTTAATCTCCTCCTCCTTATTTGGACAGAGTCATACTTTTCCTGTATTTGATCCAGGAACAATATCCAGCAATGATAATGGTGTAGAAACAAACCTCCCTACAACCGGACTAACAGATAATTTTTTTGTATATGTAATTGAAGCTGATTATGAAGGGATTGGTGGAGCTCAAACTGCCTGGTCATGTACGATGAATGTTGAATTAAATGATGGTGCTACTATTTATAAGCCCATTTCTCATGCTGATGCAGGTGCTAAGTGCGATCCAAATCTTACCACATTAAAATGGTCAGGCGTCATGAACCATTTATACGTTGGTGGAGATAATTTAAATATTCGATTTTTTGATGATTTTGATGATATGGACGGCCCTTATACCTCATCTATAACTAATGTAAAAGTCACTATATATATAGCTTCCAGTCAGCATGAATTTAGTTCTTTTTCTATTAGCAATCTAACAAGTGGGACTGATGGTATTACCACCGCTTTACCAACCGCATCTATAAGCGGAAACTATCTTGTCTATATAGTTACTGCGGATTTTGAGGGAACAGGCGGAGCCCAGACTGCCTGGTCAAGCAGCATTCAAATGGAATTGAAAGATAGTGATGGTGGTTCAACTATTTTTGAAGCGCTGGCAGATCCTAATTCCGGCGAAATGAACAATGCGGATCCCGCCACTTTAAAATGGAGCGGAATCTTGACTAGAGAATATATTGGTGGCGATGATTTAGCTATTCGATTCTTTGATGACTTTCATGATATGGACGGACCGTACCTTGCTAATATCAATAATATAAAGGTTGAAATATTTGAAGCCGTCGACCCAACTGATTTACCAGTAATAAATCCTGGAACAGTAACCAGTGGAACTTCGGGAGTGACCACGGCATTAACCACTAGCGGGGCTAGTGGAGATTTTTTATTTTATGTAATCAATGCGGATTTTGTAGGAACGGGCGGAGCCCAAACTGCCTGGTCAAATAGTATTGAAATGGAATTAAATAATGGAGCTGGTATTCTTTATAAAGATTCTTCAAAAGCTGATTTAGGGGCACAAGAGAATCCTGACCAAACCACCTTAACATGGGCAGGCGTCCTAAATGAAAAATATGTAGGAGGAACTGACCTTTCTATTCTATTCTTTGATAATTTCCATGATATGGACGGACCTTACACCTCAAACATCACGAACGTAAGGGTACGCCTTTACGAACCTGAAGATGTCGCAGTACCTGTTGAATCGGTCAATTTTGAAGCAAAAGACGTCACTATCTTCCCAAACCCAGGTTCTTCAGTATTCAATTTCCATTTGAGTGAACAATTTGACAATTCCTTTCATCAGATAGTGATATATGATTCTTTGGGAAAAATGATAAAAAGTACCATTCGGGATGGTGATCGTTTTGCTTTAGATTTATCCGCTTATGCCAATGGAATCTATTTTATAAGTATCAATTCAGGTGCTTGGTATAAATTAATAAAGCAGTAAGCTGTAGGTTAAAAAAGGCTTCACAAAACTATCCTGACCCGCCCGCCACTTCACTTGGCGCCAGGCCAAACTGGTCCTTAAAACATTTGGAGAAATAGGCCAGGGAATTGAAGCCAACCATAAAGGCAATCTCGGAAGCGTTTCCTGCTTTTTTTTCGAGGAGTTCCTTGGTTCTCTGGAGGCGCATCTCCCGAATAATTTGATTCGGGGATTTATTGACCAATGATTTGAGTTTCCGATGCAACTGGCTACGACTCATCGCCACCAATTCACTCCGCTCCACCACACTGAAAATCTCTTCTTCCATGTTGCTTTCAATGGCTGTCAAAACCTGATTAAGGAAATTTTGGTGTAGCACATCCCTGATGTAAGTCCGAAGGTCTTGATTATCTTCCACAATCTGGACGATAGGCCGTTGGTCTTGGATCAAAGCAACCACTGGAGTGCTGTTGTCATCAATAAGGATTGAGCGATTATATTCAGGAGATGGTGAGGAAGACAACTTTTCAACAGGCACCGCTTTTTTATCTTTTGAAATTTCTTTTTCAGAAAAAGCAGTCACCGCTATAGGCAATGTAATGGTAAATACCGTCCCCTGATCCACTTTACTTTCCACTTCGGTTTTCCCATGATGAAGCTCCACTAATTCTCTGGTCAAAGCCATGCCTATACCGCTTCCTGTAAAATCCGAAGCCTTATCGTTTATGGTATAAAATCGTTCGAAAATATGCGGGAGTTGATCTTCCGCAATACCGATACCATTATCGCGGACCGTGATCGTCACTTCTTCCGGTTTATTAAATTGAGCTTCCAAAATAATCCAGCCTTCCGGAGAGGTAAATTTGAAGGCATTGGATAATAAGTTAGTCAGGATATGCTCCAACTTGTCCTGACCAAACCAAGCATCGACTACCTGGTCTTTTACATTGACTTGATAATTGATCTGCATACGCTGCGCCATAGATTCAAAACCGTAGTCGATCGTCCGTATAATATGTGCAATATCTCTTTGCTGTACTTTTAATTGCATACGCCCGCCTTCCAGTTTGGCCAAATCCAGTAGTTGATTGACCAGGTGCAAAAGGCGCTGGGCATTGCGGTGCATGCTTCGGGCAAAACGAGCAGGGAGTTTGATATATTCCTCCTTACCGTTTTCACTCAAAGCCTGTTGCAAGGGCGTCTGGATCAGGGTGAGCGGTGTACGAAACTCGTGACTGATATTGGCGAAAAAATTAGATTTCAGCCGATCTAGTTCCCGTAGTTTATCCGCTTCTGCTTTTTCGAGACTCAAGGTAAGTTCATTTTCTTTGGCTTTGAGTCGTTGGCGATTTCAGAGGTATTGAAAGATCCCAAATAATAAGAGCAACGCCAGCTCCGAGCCGACGATGACCCATTGCTGGGTAGTCTGTTGCTGCTGAATAATCAATTCCTGCTGGATGAGCTGTTTTTCTTTTTGCTGCGTTTCATAGTCCGTTTCTGCAAAGGTCAATTGTTGTGCTTTTTCCTGGTTGAAAAGTGAATCTTTGGCAATCATAGCTTTTTCAAAATAGGTATACCCTTTTTCTGATTGTCCAGCGCTGGCGTAAGTTTTTGCCATGTTCGAATAAGTTTCCACCAATTGTTTTGGGTTGTTATTTTCTTCTGCTAAAGTGATGGACTTATTATAATAAAATGCCGCAGAATCTTGAAGTTTTAAAAAAGTAAACAAATTCCCCAGGTTACTATAAACAGCAGACTGGCCAGGGGTAAATTGTAAGCTTTCGAATATCCCCTGCGCTTCTTTTAACTTAGGACGCGACGCTTCATATAAGCCTTTGTCTACAAAAGCTGCTCCTATCGTATTCCCGCTATAGGCAATACCAGCATCATCTTTCAATTCCCTGAAAATATCCTGTGCTCTCCAACAATAAAGTAAAATCGAATCCGGCGTTTCGGAAAATCCTCCAAGATTTTGAAGAATAATAGCAGCGGATAAACGGTCATACATAGCTTCAGCCATAGAAAGCACTTACCGATAATAACCTCTTCCGTTTTCCACATCCAAATGATAAGCATAAACCTCCCCCATAATATTGAGAATGATCATCTCCCTATCCATATCGCTGGTTTCACTAGTCAGTTCCAAACCCTTAAAATAGTAACTTAGTGCTGTTTTATAATCCGATAGTTCCTTGAAAATCAATCCCTGTAGCTTATACACATCTCCAAGATATTTTGGGCTATCAGCATAAAATCCAGACGCTTCAATTTCGGCTAATTTTGCTTTTGCAACATAAAATTCTCCTTTATAATAATAGCCAGCTGCCGTTTGATAAATACCTTCCAACTCTTTCCCTCGTTTGCCCTGGTCACGAGCCAGGAGAATAACTTTTTCCGCATAAGCGATGACCTCATCGGGAGACAAGACACTGAATTATTTGAAAAGTGCGAGATTGATATTTAATAGTGCTGTATCAGATGTAGCTGTTTCCAATTCATGGCGCAGGGAATCGACTAGTTCGTTTTGAGCTGAAAGATTATTGATGCTTGTGACAAGAAGCATGCTTAGGGTCAGGGCTATAGCACGCATGAGGTTTTGATTTAAGAGGTTTTATAAATCTTTAAAGGCTAAATAATTATTTCTCCAGTCCTTAAAGATAATGATTTCCTTAATCGAAACCAACTACTCCAATATATGCAAATACAAAAAAAGCCTCCTGAACTTTGGAATCAAAGATCAGGAGGCTTCGTATATTTGAATCTTATTTCTTACTTAGTAATCATCACTTTTTGGTAATAACTTCCATTGACCGTATCAATTCTTAGGAAATACGTTCCGGAATTTAGATTCACTGTACTTATCTGAGTCAATCTATTCTGAATATTTTCCTGCTTCAACAATTTACCACTTACATCAAATAGTGATAACTGAACGGATTCATTTAAGGCTTCAGGAAACTCAATATTAAAATAAGTATTAGCAGGATTCGGTGATACTTTTATATTAAATGCAGCAGCATTTAATATGTCTACACCTACCGATCCTCCGAACATTACATCATCCCAGTAATACGTTTTATCTCCTGCCGTAGCTCCATCTGTACCGAAGTTGAAAAAGATAGAAGCTTGATTATAGGTATTAGCAAAATTTATTTCAGCAGTTCCCGTAGCTTGATTATTAAAATCAAATACTAAAGTTTCCCATGTTCCAGCCGCAGTAGTGCTTGCTTCTGTTTCTACACTAATAGTAGGATCATCTGCTTTTTCCACTTTTAATCGAACTTGGATTCCTGCATCAGGAGACCATACTCGAACAGACATGGTAGTGTTTCCCATTGAAAAAGGTATTGTCGTTGCAAAACCACTTCCTCCCATAGTAGTACCAGCAGAGCTTCCTGCTGTATTACTTTTTAGTACTTCCCCTACCATATTACTGGGATCAGTTGGGTCAACAACAATAGCAGAAGGTCCAGCTCCTTCAAAATCTATCAAGTCATAATAAACCGTTGCGGCATCTTCAAAAGTAACGGGTAAGTCAATTTGATCCAATCCACCACTAATATCAAAAAATTCAACGTCATCGAATAGGAAAGTAGAACTGGCAGTACCATCGCCTACCGTACCAAGGTCAAAAATAAATACTAAATCAGTAAAGGTACCACTAGGTTGACCTGTATAATCCCAGGTTAATGTTTCCCAGGCATTGGCAACGGTTGTATTTGTGATGACTTCAGGAGCCGCAGTACCAGAGCCCTCTAGTTTGAAAAGAATGGGGATACCTGCTGCTGGTGAAAATACTTTCATTGAAAAAGTATTATTCGTAGAGA